>CAYTDF010000035.1:0-15972 GCA_964436365.1 uncultured bacterium
TCAATGCGTAGCCGAGACGAATCTCACTATCCGCGTAACCGCGTGCGGTTTCAAGATGATTGATACCGACTTTGACCGCGTAGTGAACGGTTTCGATCGCTTCCTCGATCGTGGTTTCGGGGAGTTGCATGCACCCGAACGTGAGGACGGATGTCTTGAGTTCTGTCTTTCCAAAGCGTCGATACAGCATTGTAAATCCTCGCTGAAAATGCGGGGTATCTTCAAGAATACTCTCCGCTTCAAACGTGCCAACCACGGCTACAGAAGAATACCGAAAAACGTTACCGATCAAAAGAAGCCGGGCAAAAAAAGAAGCCGGATTAAATTAAGAACGGGGCGGGAAATCTTTCCTCGCCCCGTACGCCCGTGTTTGCTTTCGTAAACGCTAGGACCGTTTTGCCGCTCTTCTTTTGTTTCGGACCTCAGGCGTCAGATCGTTTGTGCCTGAACCTCAAACACAAACGTTGCATGCCATTTGTGAAAACATAACTTTTTTCGCGCCGGTCGTCAAAGGCTCTTCCTTCTTTGTGAACCGATGGAGCGCGCTGCACGATGGAACCTCCGACCGAACTCTTTCTGTTACCCACTCGCGAAGTATAACACCAATCGCCGCACACAGATCAACTCTTTTTAACTTTTTTTTTCCGACCATGTGTCAAACACACAGAAGAGAATATCGAGCCGTGAAAGCCGTAACGATAGAGCTTTCTCGGAAGTTCTTCCCGTTTGCCACCACGTCGTGTTCGCGGAAGTTGTGTCTCTCTCTCTTTCAAACGAGATAGACGATTCGAAGAGCCTACGAAACCCTAGTTATGAGGCCGCGTTTCGAAGAAACTGGTCGAGCGAACCGTGAGTGAACGATGAATACGGGAAGTGACCGTCTCTTCGTTTTTCACGTGCTCCTTGCATCTTTGCCACAGCTGCGAACAGAGAAGACCGCAGGTGTGGTATGATTGCGGAACGGTCACATGGAGCCGAGATTTTTCCGACAGCTAACCAGGCTTTTACACTTGTCTTAGATCATGTCCGCTTTAACTGAACTTCAACTCTCGCTGTTTCGCGAACGCTATCCAGAGGCCGCCCAAACTCTAGAAAGCGTCCAGCCCTGTGCCCGTCCGAGCGGCGCGCAGGCGCATGACAGTCGTGCGTTGCTTGATGCCCTACAAACCTTTTGGGAAGAAAAGGGACACGACCTGATCGTCGTTGTCGGGGTTGGCGACGGACGTTGGCTGGAGCCTTTCGGTGAACGTTTTCTTACAACTCTACGTAACCCCAGAGGTCTTGTCGTTATCGAGCCGGATCCCGGCCGGCTCTTGGACATTCTTGGACGATTTCGACTTGAATCGGTATTGCGTTCGCGTTCCGTGCTTTGGTGTGTGGGTGAGGGTTGGGAGCGGGAATGGGAACGTCTGGACCGGCAATCCGGCGTCGCCGGGTGCGGTCGACCGCTAATCGTCTCCGCCTACAAAGAAGAGCCGAGCGCACTCGCACAGATGCGGGCGCGTGTGGAGACCGTCATTCGGCAGAGCGCACAGACCTTCATGCAACGTGTACACGATTCGGTTTCCGCCCTGCAGGATCGCTCGACGGTCTCTCGAAACGAGACCCGGCGTGTCTGGATGCTCTCCCAAGACGAAGCGTTCGCGACCAACATCGCGCTAAAGGGGCTCGCGGATGGAATGCGCACTCACGGTATCGAGGTCGAGCTGTTCATCGCGCGTACCGACCGTTTCATGACGGCTGGACAGGGGTTGCTGAGCTGTCTCGAAACGAGACCCGATTTGTTGATTACCGCGAACGACCCGCTTCGCAATCGTCTCGGCGATCTATGGGATGATCTGCCGATCCCACAGGTCTTGTGGTTTACCGATGCCCCGGTCATGGGATTGGCCCACCCACATTTAGTCCGGCAGAACGTTGTCTGTTGTTTCGACCCCCATTACATCGCCGGTTTCAGCGAGCGGACCGGCCATACGGTTCACCTACTGCCAACGGCTGCCAATCTGTTGGAGTCCGCCGCGCCCGACCCCTCGCTACGTTGTGCGATCAGTGTTGTCGGTTCGGTGGGATCGTTGCCCCAGCTCCTCGCCCCGTTTTCGGAAGCCGACCGGACGTATCTGTTCGATATCGCGGAAAAAAAGATCGCCGACCGGCGATTGGATCTCGTCGCGGCGGTCGCCGCGGATCCACCTCCCGGACCTCTCAACCGTTACCCCGCCGTCCCCATTGCCGAACGCGCCTATGCGATCGCCAACTCGGTCTACAGGCGGCGGGCGGTCGCGCAGTTGGCGCGGTTCGATCTATCGTTGTGGGGTGGAGAGGCGTGGTTGGATGGAGAGCCGGAGCAGTCACCCATTCGTAGAGCGTATCGCGGCTTCATTCACGACCCCCAACAGCTGGCGTCTCTTTACCGGTCGAGCGATATTCACGTTTCTGTGCACAGCTTGAACTCCGTCAGCGGTTTGAACATGCATACCTGGAATGCGCCGGTGCAGAACTGTTTCTTGCTCATGGAAGCCCTGTCCGGTTTAGAGCATGCGTTCAGGCCGGGTGAGGAGGTTTCGACCTTCGAATCGCTCGACCGGTTGCCCGATGTCGCCGATAGATGGTTGAGCGATTCGGTCGGCCGTCGTCAAATCGCCACTGCGGGCCGCGAACGCGCAATGCGTGACCATACTTTTCCCGTTCGTGCGGCTCAGTTGCTCGATATTGTCCGGCAACACCGTCAAAACAGATAGACGAATCGCCAACAAAGGCTCCATCGCGTGTAAAAAACCGACTCTCCCCCCCGACAAATTAACACGAGCGTCCCTCGTGGGTTGGCTGCTCAATATCCCAAGGTGAACGATTCTCCGATCGGGAATCTCTCTTGAGAGACGTTCTAAGGGGGTGGATCGACTAGCGAAAGAGTCACTTGTGTGATACATGCTTCGTTGGACCCAATAGAAGGGTGAGACGAGTGAAGAGCACGAGTGACGAAGCGCAATTGATTTCCGCTTGCCGGCTTGGCGAGGCGGACGCCTGGGTGCAGGTCTGGCGTCGCTACTACGGTTTGGTGGCGCATCTTGTCCGCTCGTCCGGATTCTTCAAGCCGCACGAGGTGGAAGAAATCTGCCAGGAGGTCTTTGTCAATCTGCTTGACGCCCTGCAGCGGTTTGAAGGTCGAGGGACTCTCAAGTCGCTGTTGCGTGTGATCGCAAAACGGAGAGTCGCGGACGCGGTGAGGCGGCGAGTTCGCCGCGGTCCGGCAATCGGGATTGTGGAAGAGTCCGAGCCCGGGGATCGCGAAAGCGGCGTCCAACTCCGCAGTGAAGCCGAGCAGCGTGAACTCGCCGTCTTGAGCAACCTTCGCTTGGCGGTGTCGACGGAACTGGAAGGTCTATCCCAGGATTGCCAGGCGCTGATCCAATTTCGCTACCGGGATGGATTAAAACTCCGCGAGATCGCCGGGAAACTCGACCGGCCGCTGGGGTCGGTGGGAACGCAACTGCAACGATGCATGACCCGGCTTCACGAAGCCTGCTTGATGCACGACTCTGAAATCCAGGCGGTCGAACCGTTGTTGGAATCTTGGGTGATATGGCCATGAACGAGCGTCGAGAAGATATCGAACGTGTTTGGCGCGCGCTTCTGGCGCGTGAGGCTCCCGAACTGTTGGCATCCGGCGATGCTCCCGCTCTCGGTGATCTGAAGGATTCGCGTTTCGCCGTTTTGCTGGCCTCGCTTCTGAACACCCAGAGGAATGAAACGGATCTCGCACTTCCCGAGATGGAGAGTGTGTCCGCGACGCTTCGTCCGCTCTTACTCGAACTGCAGGCGGAGTTGACCGAAGCGCGATTGAAACGGTGGATGGAACAGGTTGACCGGGGGGCAGAGAGTGAGCCGCTGCATCTCGAACCCCTCCCCGCCGATGTTGAATCGGAACTGCGATCGTCTTTGGAACGCAAGAGTTTGGGCGTGGACGAATCGGAACTGCGCGAACTGCTGACGGAGCTCTTGGATGAAACCGAGAAGATTGAAGACCGGTCTTCATCTCCGCCATCCGGGGCTGAACCCGTGCGCTCCCAAAAACGCCGAACCCGGATTCCTCTGCAAGCGGCCGTTGTGCTCTTCGCGTTTGTCGGGTTGGGTTCTCTTTATCTCCAGTTCGGCCCATCGCCGGATGTCGACCCGGTCGTTGCCGGGTATGTCTTGAACCCTTCCGATAAGGGAACTGTTCCCGCAGAAGGCGAAGTCTCACCCGAAGTCGAAAGGCTGTCGCCAATGGCGCTCACCGATGAACTTGCTGACGTGCGCCGCGACCGGCCCGCACCGAGATCTCTTAGCCCGTCTCAATTCGGCAAGAGCAAGGCTGCGGGTGTTTCGGCGGCTCCCCCCCAACCCGATGCACGCACAGCGAAAAAACGGGTTCTTGAGAAGGAGATCGGCGATCTGAGCACGCTCGAGACCCTCGGGCGACCGGCACGTGTCGCCGCCAAGATGGAACTGGGTGATGCCCCAGAGAGCAAGCGTCCAGATGTGAACCGGCGTGAAGCGGTTGCAACCGACCCGGCTCGGGCACTCGAACAGTGGAACGTACCGATCAAACCGCTGGCCGCTGTCGGCTCCTCCGTCACAAAAGAGACGCGCGCCCGGCGTGGTCGCGCTCTCGCCACGGAGCGCGCCCAGACGATGGTCGAACCGCTCAGACAGCGAGAGTTGGTGTTGCAGGCCCCGTTGCAAATTCGCGAGACGAGCTCTCTGCAAGACGAACTCGACCGGGTACGGTGGCAACGGCGGAACTTGGACAAGAGAGAGGCGATACGAAGCGCGGATCTCCGCGCGCTCCGTGAAATCGCTGTCGGCCGCGTCCCCGTGATTATCTGTACGGAGAGCCCGCATTCACGTCTCACAAGAGAGACGACCTCGTCGGATGAACCGTTGGCGATCTCGTTCGAGAGGTTCGCGGCTTTGGAAGAAGTTCAACAAGCGGTCGAATCGAACTCCGCCATACGTCTTGTTTCTCAGGAGGAAGATAGCGTCCTGATCTGGGCTGAGGCGAGCGAGTCGAGTCTGCTCGACCGAACGTTTGAGATAACCGAGGTGAATGTGCAAGGGCTGTATCGGGCCGCGCGACAGCTCGAGAACGCATTCGACGGTATCCAGTCGGACGTCTTGATCCATCAAGCCGCCTCTCTCGAATCCGGTGGCGATCTGGAATCGAGCGCTCGGATTAGCGAGCACTCATACTCATTCAAGAAGATGCGGACCACGCCCGTCTCTGTCCGAGACTATCTCACCTATGTATTGAACGACTCGCCATTCACCGCAGCTGTACGGTTAGGGCGCGCGAGCCCGGAGGGCGAGCGGCGGATTCTGGATGAGAAACTCCCTGACCGTGGCCAACGCAAAATCAAGGTCTACTGGATCGAATACACAGCCGGATCTACACACAGCGGCGCTCCTTACTAGAGCGACTTACACATCGACTGAAACGCCTCACGTAGGCGCACGCTCGCTTCTTGTGTTTCCTGGGCGAGTTTCGACAGCGTGTCGTGCGCCATCTGCCTTTCTTCCAACGTGGGACTCGCCAGTTTTTGGAGTGTCCCGCCACCCAAGATCTCCACCGCCGAAACCAGACACAGTTCCAACGCGTTCCCCACCAGCGGCTCGTGTGAGAGGAGATCGACAAACTCCTTGGCTATGGCCAGGCAGCTCGTGGCGCTATCCGGTTTGTTCATCCGGTTCCGCCGTAAGGCCTTGTTGATCGATTGCAGTCTGGGCACGATCCGATCCAAGTCGGCAAGCGATCTCTCCAACACGCGAGAGGCATTCCCGGCCAGCTCTGGATCGGCAGGTGGGATTTCGAGTGGCGCGAGAGGCTCCTCCCCGGGGATCTCGATTTCCGTCCAGGGACGGTATGGCATCCCGTCGATCCGTGCGCCCCGTCGCGATGTGTTGACCGCGTCGATCTCGAGAACGCGCAAGAACTCCGGCATCGTTTCCCGAAAATGAGCGTAGGCCTGATTCGAGGGGATCTCGCCGCCGTCGTTGGATGGAACCTTCAGCCGCGCCAGATGATCCTCCCCCGCTGACAGCACGCCGTCGGCGTAATCCCGTTCATCGGGATAGCCGAGGTCGAGACCGGTGCAGATAATGGGTGCGCATCCAAAATGCTTGGCCAAAGCCAGCGCGCCGTGTGTTGTCGAGCCCGGAGTGAAAAGCGATCCAAGGATGGGGCTGACCCCCAGATGTTCGAGTAGACTCGTTGGCCGCGCGCGCTGGTCGCCGGAACTCTCCGCGTAGAGATCGAACCAGATCACGCGGTCGTCGAACGGGCGCACGATGTCGGGATGAACTCCGGGATAGGCGGCCAATATCGTCCGAGGCCGCTCGATCCCCTTCAGGCGCAGCGCGTTTTCCGGTGTCGGATCCAGCGCGACAACCACTAGGGGTTCGATCCCGGCCGCGCGCAGAACCGGGTAGGTCGTGTCCACAGCGATGATGGCGGCGTGCCGCTGATGCTTCTTGAGAACAGGCAAGGCCTCATTGAGCGACGGGCCTGCGGCGGCCACGATGGCGGGCTGGGTTGCGTAGCGGTCTTGCAGCGTTCGAATCCCACCGCCTCGAGGTATGCGGCCGATATTCGCCGTGAGGTGGGTGAGGATGGTCTGAGCTATCCGGACGCGGGTTTGTATCCGTAGCCCCAGATTATTTCGGGTGCGTTCGATTGTCTTCGCAAGCGAGCCCGAATACGCGCGATAGTGATGAAGGAGTGTCGGTTGGCCTAACACGATCAGCCCACTCGCCGCCAGGCGGTGAGAGACCGCCGGTTCATCCAAGGCTCTCTCAACGGCTCGTGGGGCATCGCCCACCACCCAGCGGATATCGGGCGACGCCAGCATTTCGGTAAGATCGCACACGGCCAAGGCGCGCTGGAAAACCGCCGGATCGGGCTCGATCGCCACAGTGATCGTGCCGGGTCTTAGATGAGGCCGGACGGCCAGCAGGGGATACCCCAAACCGGTCCCGAGCAAGATCCGCAAGGGCCGCTCCCATGCCGAACGATCTTGCTGTTCGGCCCAGGCTTGGGCTTCCGCGACGGGATCTTCGATACGATGGAGGGCGAGACGTGTACCGTCGGCTTCCGCGACGATGAGCGTCGGCGCGCCGGATGGTGTCATCTGGAATAGGAGATGGGGTGCCTCGAATGGCTCGCGTAGTGTTTCGGCTAGTTGGGAATGATAGGTTTCGAGGGCCTGGAGATTGCACCGATACGTTGGGGACGAGGTGAATTCCATGGATGGGGACGTGCGGGGGCGAGAATCGGTTACGAACCCGTGCTTTGCTCGCTGCGGTTCTTTGGGGAACCGAACGGCGAAGACTTCTTTTGCAGGGATGGAAGCATCTTGGTGAGACGCTGGAGATCGTGCTCTTGCATTTGCGAGGCGGCGGCGGCGCGATTCTCCTCCTGAATCGCCTCGTACACTTCTTTACGGTGGATGGATACGTTCTTCGGCGCGCTGATCCCTATCTTGACCTGCTCACCTTTTACGTCCACCACGGTGATGACGATGTCATCCCCGATAATGATGCTTTCGTCAAGTTTACGGCTCAAGACGAGCATGGCGCCATCCATGGCTGGGACGGTCCCCGTCCCGCAAAATCCTTCGTTCTCCGCACGGCACCGCCGCACGGTTCTCGACCGACGATTACCATGTCTTCGATTTCGAAGGGCTCGTCGATCCTCCTGCCAGCTCTTGCGGAATATCGCGCAGCAGGTAGTGCTTGGTGTGGTACCGGTCGTCAAGCAAAACCAACTGCTTTCCCAACTTCTCTTCGACGTTGAAAAGAAGGGGTCCACGCAGGTTGGCTGTGATGTCTTTTGGATCCATGGGAATGGTCACGATCGTCAGAACCGTGGTTTCCTCGATGGATTTGACCCCCAGTGGCTCCAGATCGCCTTGTTTGGCGTGAACCTTATAGCCCGGGAAAAACATGAAAGGGTCGATGACCACGAAAGCAAGTTCACCCTCGTCCAGGCATTGGAACCACATGAACGGAGCTTGTTGGGGGTTATTGATGAGCACGTAACGTTCAAGACCGACAAAACCCAGCAATCCGCCGAGGATGGAGATCACCTCGTCCTTCTGGACTTGGATCTCGCCAAACCGCGACGTTTTGATCTCGATTACGTCTTGGATTTCGTGCTCTTCCGTCATGCCGGTCATGAAACCGCGCCTCCGCTTGCGCCGCAAGGGGAACTCGCCCCCCATGGCTGCCCCGTGGAATGAGAAATCCCCGAATGCCAGGAATTATCGCTGAGCTGTCAAAGAATCGAGCCCATCGGATAATCTTCGGCCGATTCCTCTGTCAACTTGAGGAAGAGCGTTTCGAGGCGTGCGCCTTCTTCCTCCGCTTCCTGGGCCTTTTCTCGCAGTTCGGCCAGGGTCCCCAGCGCGATTAGTTTACCTTTCTGGATGATGGCGATGCGGTCGCAGAGTTCCTCGGCCACATCCAAGGTATGTGTCGAGAGGAAAATGGTCATTCCCTCCCGGCTTCGCTTTTTGAGCAAATCCTTGACGATCCTGGTGCTTCGCGGATCTAGCCCCACCATGGGCTCGTCGATCACCAATACCTGTGGATTGTGAATCAAAGTCGCGGCAATGACCAGTTTTTGGCGCATACCGTGAGAATACGATTCGACCAGCTCGTGGGCTGCGTCCGTCAGCCCGAAGAGCTCGAAATGCGGCTCGGCGCGCTCGTTCACGACATCTTCAGGGACCTGATAGAGTCCGCCGACAAAGTGAACGAACTCGTAGCCGGTCAGTTTTTCATACAGATACGGCGTGTCGGGCACGTAGCCGGTGATGGATTTCACCGCCTGTGGCTCCTGGGTCACATCAAACCCGCCGTCCTGGCCGTTGCCGCCGATCCGCACGTGGCCTGACGTGGGACGCAGCAATCCGGCAAGGATCTTAATTGTCGTGGTTTTTCCCGCGCCGTTCGGACCGATAAACCCGAAAAACTCCCCCTTGTCCACGGAGAGGCTCAGATCGTCCACCGCGCGAAGAGATACATAGTCTTTTGTCAGATGCTCGATCTCAATCATGGCTCGGCTGTAGTATCCCGCAGGGCCGACTCCGCCGCTAGAGCGCCTGACAAGTCCTGAATCCGGACAATCCGTCACCGATATTCAAATTTCTCGATCTGGATTTCCAACTTACCGATCAGGTGGGCGATCTTCGCTTGTTGGGCGAGTCCACCCTCGGTCAGTTTCACCGTAATGGCGGACATACGGATCCGGCCCAAGGTCGAATCGATCGGCAACCACGTGCTGCCGACCAGAACTTCGTTCCACGCGTGGTACCCGAATTGGCCGTTGACGTATACGACTCCGGAGCAGATCTTGGTGGGGATTCCCGCCGACCGGGCCATGGCGCAGAAGAGAGCGCTGTGCTCGTTGCAGTCTCCCGTCATCGAATCGAGCACCTCGAGGGCTGACGGGATGGTTGGGCGGGCCGATTTGTCGATCTTGGCGTAGAGATACTCACCGATTTTCTCGGCGGCGTCCCACGTTCCTCGCGCGCCCCGGGTCACCTTTCGGGTCGCCTGAATGATCCGAGGATCGTCGCTTTGAACCAGGGGTTCGCTGCCGACAAAGCCCGCACCGGCGGGGTTGGAGTTCGCCACCCGGCCTCCACCGGTGGGCGGCCGCCCGACGAAATGCGGGCTACGCACCAAGACTCGCATGGCTTTTCTACTGGGATCGTGCTTCAGCAGCTCCTGCATTTTGCCGTCCAGGATGAGGTCCTCGCGCTCGATCGGTTTCATGGTAACGACCATCCGTTTGACATCCTCGGGACGCTCGATCAACACATTGGAGATCATCATACTTTGCGCGAGAAGATCGACGAGACCGTCGCCCCCGGCTGCGCCGTCGTTCTGAGGAGTGGGCAGAATGCCCTGCATGGCTTCCCGCTCGCGGATGGCCGAAAACGGGATACCCGCCATTTGGGCTTGCTGATACAGCATGTCGCCGTTCTGATTGATGACGAATGTCGATTCCACCTTCTGGAACTCGGAAAGAAGCTCGATCCCCATGATCGGGCCGTCGACGGTTTCGACCTTTCGCGGGCCTTGCACCGTCAGCTTGTATTCCCCCACGCTACGCGTGAAAGGCTCGTAAACGTTGAGTCGATAGACGCTCCCCGGTTGCAGCCCCCGCTTGGCCACCACCAGGTGGGCAACGTCCGCCGAGTAGACAGGACCGATTGCCGGAACCTTGGTCTGTTGTGTATTTCCCTTCGAGGTGACGCTGACCAGGAAATGGTCCTCGAATCGCAGGGCCTCGGTCTGGAGCTGCGAGTCCATCGTCTTGAACGATGCGTTGATTCGCCGCAGGGTCAAATCTGGATTCACGACGCCCGTGCTTTGGATATTCATGCCGATCCGCGCGCCCAGGGCGGAAATGCGCAGGTTCATGATGCCGTCGTACTTCAGCAGTTTCTCGGATTGCACTCCGGTTGGGGGCGTAAACTCCTCCAACTCGAAAGTCGCCATCCCGGATGGCATGCCACCCAGATACAGCACGAGGTCGTCTTTCCGGAGCAGAACGTCTCCGTCGGCGATGTCGATCCGCGCCCCTTGATTCAGGAATTCACGACTCGATACACGTTGCTGAAAAACCAAGAGCGAACCCAGCCAGACTACGAAAACGATGAGATGGATGAACCGTCGCCATACCATGAAAATCCCTCACACCCGGCGATGGCCGGACCTTGCCGCAAGATCGGTCTAGAGTGTTTACCATTCACTCTGAACTTCCCAACCGGAAACAGATTTTGGAAGCTACATTGAATATATCACGCTGTACTGCGGCTCACCACAATACTTGCCTACGGCGGAACGGATGGCGGTTTTCGCGGTAACCCTGTGAGCCCGGCCCCTCTGCGTCTTCCAATCGGAAAGAACCTTTGGGAGATACGATAGAACCTCCGGGACTGCAAACGGCCGACGACTCTGATCCTCGTCCTCTTCCGCGCTACACTCCAATCAGAGCGAGAGGCACGGGTATACCAAGGCCGTTATTGAGTCGAACATGAAACTGAGTACTTACCGTTGTTGGATGATTGTACGCTTTGCCGCGCTCGGCTTCGGGCTTTGCGGGGTCGTGGGCGGCTGTGGTAACCAGTCGCTGTTACAGGGCGGGGAGATGAACCTCCTGCTGGTTTCGATCGATACCTGCCGTGCGGATCATACGTCTCCCTACGGGCGTGAGATCGATACCCTCACGATTCAACGTCTCGCCGACGAGGGGTATGTCTTCGAGGAGGCGGTGACCTGCGCTCCGCTGACCCAGCCCGCTCACACCAGCCTTTTCACCGGTTGGTATCCCGGACGTCACGGGGTTCGCGACAACGCCAACTACGCGCTTTCCGGCGAAGCGGTCACGCTGGCCGAGATCCTGAAAGATCGCGGTTATCAGACCGGAGGCGTTGTCGCTTCGATGATCATGTCCAAGCGAACCGGCTTGGATCAGGGTTTCGAAACCTATAACGACGCCTTCTCGAACGATGAGATTCAACGTCTGGGGCCGACGGTTAATCGTACGGCCAATGTGGTTCGGGATTTGGCGTTGAAATGGATCGACGACCGGGACACAAAGCGTCCCTTCGCGTTGTTTCTCCACTATTACGATCCCCACTTGCCTTACACCCCCCCGGTCGAGATCACCAAGGAGTATCCGAACCGGCTCTACGACGGCGAGATCATCTATGTGGACCGATGCCTAGCGCCTGTGTTGGCTCGGCTGGAAGAACTCGGACTCTACGAGAATACCCTCGTCGTGCTGCTCGGCGATCATGGTGAGAGCCTCTGGGAACATAAAGAGCAGAGTCACGGCCTGTTTCTTTACGACACCACGATTCGCATTCCTCTCATCGTTCGTGTACCCGGGCGCACCGAACAAGGCGGAACGCGCATCTCCACGCCCGTAAGCATCATCGATGTGATGCCCTCCACATTGGAGCTGTTGGGAATCGACACTGCGGCGCTTACTGCGTCTTCGAAATTGCCCGAACTCGACGGTCTGAGTTTCGCACCGCTTCTGGAGGCGAAGAGCATCCCGCCACGGGATCTCTATGCTGAGACACTCTACCCACTCTTCTTCAACTGGAGCCCTTCTTACTCGATCCGGCGAGGAGGTCTCAAATACATCCGCTCACCTGAGCGGGAGTTTTTCAATACCGACCGCGATCCTCATGAGCGGAAGAACCTTATCTCCGAAAAACAGCCGTTGGCCGAACGGCTGGCTCCGCTCTTGGAAGAGAAGGTCGTCGATTGGTCGCACGAGCAGCCCACCGCCGAGATACGCATCACCCTCGAATCGGCCGAGGCCTTGGCCTCGCTCGGATACACCGGCGGCGTCATTTCGGATGTTTCTGCCACCGAGGATCTACCCGACACCAAGAGCCGTACCGAAATCTACCACCTGATCGATCGAGCCCTCTCTCTGATGGCCACCCGCAATCTGAACGCCGCCGAGAAAATTCTGAAGCAAGTCGTTGAACTCGATCCGGCCAATCCCTCGCCCCACCTGAACCTGGGGGACATCTTGGGCTACCAGGGGAAGTATGAGGAGGCCGAGAAGTACCTGCGTATCTGTCTCGATCTCTCTCCCACCAACACCATGGCCCACCTCTCGCTGGGAAATCTTTTGTCCGCTGTGGAGAGGTTCGATGAGGCAGAGACTGTATTCGATGAAATCCTCGATGCCATGCCTAAGAATGCCGAAGCGCTCTTTGGCAAGGCGCAACTCTACGAAAAGTGGGGCGACCGGAAGACCGCGTTGCGGCTTTACAAGGAAACCCAGCGGCTGATGCCCAACATGCCCGGCCTGCAAGACTCTCTTCAGAGGATCGAAGGCGCGGGGTAGAGACATCCTCAGAAAACGTCGAGCATATCAATTCCGCGTTCGCGAGTGGAATTGAGCCGTCAGGCTTAATTTGCGTTGCTCTCAAGAAACAAACACAGCGAGGGGTGCGGGAATTCGAAGTCACTCCTTGGCGGTCGCCTCGGCGAAGCTGACGGCATCACCTTCGAGGTGGGCGTCGTCGTAGAGGTCCAGGATTCTCCAACCCGACTCTTTCTCCCACGCGAGTGTAGAGATCGCTGTGTTGTGCCAGGTGTGAAACGCGTGGCCGTAGCCCGGTCCAGCGAATGTGGAGAGGATCGCGTGGCAAGAACCTCCGTGCGCCACCAGCAAGACGGACTTCCCGTCATGTTTGGCTGTCAGCGTGTCGAGTCCCTCCAGCGCGCGGCTCCTCACCGTTTCGAGGCTTTCGCCGTTCACGTGTGAGACCCAGTCCTTCGCTTCGAGTTCCTCTTTGACCTCTCGGTACAGCTGGCCCTGCCAGTGCACCATGTTTCGCTCCCGGAACCGCGCGTCGGTTTGAACCGTGAGGCCCTTGGCCTCGGCGACGATTTCCGCAGTCTCCACAGCCCGGGGCAGATCGCTGCTATGGATGGCGGCCAAGGGGACCTCGTTGAGCCTCCGCGCCAAGCGCCGCGTTTGTTCGCGCCCATGCTCGTTGAGCGGGATCGGCAGGTGTCCTTGCAGGCGGCCTTCGAGGTTGTAGGCGGTTTCACCGTGGCGTACGAGATAAAGGGTCAACATGGGGCCAGAGCGTAACTTCTCTGCGGATCCGCTCCCAGGGATGTCGCGTCTCCTCCGCGCTGAAGAAAACGAAGGCCGGGTCCACCATGGACCCGGCCGTTACCTTGCTTGTTCCGTTTCCCGGGAATCAGCCGAGAATGGCTTTCAGATCTTCTTCCACCGTGCCTACCGGCATGATGTTGAACTTCTCAACCAAGACATCCAGCACCGCCGGAGAGACAAACGCCGGGAGCTTCGGCCCAAGGCGGACGTTTCTTACACCCAGGAAGAGGAGGGTCAGCAACACGCTCACCGCCTTCTGCTCGTACCAAGAGATGATCAGCGACAATGGAAGGCCGTTCACATCTGTCCCGAACGCTTCGGCCAACGCGGACGCGACTTTGATCGCTGAAAACGCGTCGTTGCACTGCCCCATATCCAAACGGCGTGGAATGCCGCCAATATCACCCAGCTCCATCTCGTTGAAACGGAACTTCCCACACCCCAACGTGAGGATGATGCAATCGTCGGGAATGGCCTGGGCCATATCGGTGTAGTAGTTCCGGCCCGTCTCGGCGCCGTCGCATCCACCGATCAGGAAGAAGTGGCGAATCGCGCCGCCCTTGACCGCCTCGATCACCTTATCGGCCACACCCAAAACCGCGCCGTGGCCAAAACCGACGATCGTCGTCAGGTCCGGCGCGTCTTCCGTGAAGCCTTCCGCCGCCAAGGCGGCATCGATCGCGGCGCTGAAATCGTCGTTCTCGATATGGGGCACACCGGGCCACCCCACCAAGCCGCGTGTGAAAATACGGCTCTTGTAGCTCTCACGCGGTTCCATGAGGCAGTTGGTCGTCAACACGATCGCGCCCGGAAACTTGTCGAACTCACCCTTCTGCTTCATCCACGCGCCACCGTAATGTCCCACCAGATGCGCGTGCTTCTTGAGTTCCGGGTAGGCGTGTGCGGGCAGCATTTCACCATGAGTGTAGACATTGACGCCCTTGCCTTCGGTCTGTTCGAGAAGAATTTTCAGGTCTTTCAGATCGTGTCCAGAGACCAGAATCGCTTTGCCTTTGACGGGCCGCATGTGAACGGGGGTGGGCTCGGGGGTTCCGTATGCGCCGGTGTTGGCCGCGTCCAGGAGTTCCATGACCCGCAAGTTGATCTCGCCGCATTTCAGGTTCAGGCCCAACAAGGCCTCGACCGACGGCTTCTCCTGGGTGAGGAAATCCAACGCTTCATGAATGTAGGCGTACACCGCGTCGTCTTCTTGGTCCAGGATATACGCGTGGTCCGCGTATGCGGCCATACCCTTGATACCGTACGTCAGCAATTCTTGCAGCCCGGCCAGGTCGTTTCCGAGATTCTCAACGCGGTTCCGAATGGTGACCTTTTGGCCCTCGCGCACCTGCGCTTCTCGATCACCGGAGGGCATCCAGGCCGCCGGTCCATCGAGCGTTTCCGGTTCTTTTCCACTCTTCGCACAGGCCTCTTCGTACATCTGCCGGGCGGTCGATCGCCAACTCACGGCATCCCGGATCAGTGACTCGATGCGGTTCGGATCGAAGTTGACATTCGTGACCGTGGCGAAGAGGGCTTCCAATGTGAAGACGTCTACCCCGTGATCTTTCGCTCCCAGTTCCCGCGCCCGGTGGGCGTACATCGAGATCCCTTTGGTCGCATACACCAACAAATCCTGCAACGCGGCCGTCTCTGGGGTCTTGCCACAAACGCCGGTCTCAACACATCCGGTGCCGTGGGCGGTTTGTTCGCACTGAAAACAGAACATGGACATAGTATTCCTCCAGGAATCAACGGCGTGGTATGTCACCCCAAGGTATCGCTTCGAGCGGTCCGAACGCGCCGTTCTGTGCGCTGTACCAACGCCTCCAAGCGATGGGGTGCCGGATTGCCCCCACGGCGTATTTTTGCATGTTTATTAGGTTGGATTGTCTCCGAAAGCGTTACCAAGAAGCCGTCTCACGTTTTGGCTGTCGGAGATCATCCTCTTCTAGCGTTCTGTAATTCTGTCCCGGAAATGGAGCCCGCAAAGCTTCCCCTCGTCACGATGGGTTTCGGTAACGGCCTATGCCGTCTGACGCTCGCAAGGATTTCGCCGCCCGTTCTCTTGGCCACGAATACCGATCACGATCTCCTCGAGTGGAATCTCAGCCCCGGACGATTCCAACGCTTCCACCGCGAAGTGCGTGAGTCCCGCACAACAAGGCACTTCCATACGAAGAATCGTGACGCTCCGGATCGTGTTCGAGGTCAAAATCCCGGCGAGTTTCTGGGTATAGAATCCTGGATCTCCGTCGAGTTTCGGACAGGCG
>CAYTDF010000035.1:15982-17518 GCA_964436365.1 uncultured bacterium
GAAATCCGGTACCGCGAAAGGCACGCAATCCGCAACCAGCAACAGATCCGCGTTCTGGAAATACGGTGCGCTGGACGGGACCAGCTTCAGTTGTAGTGGCCAGTTCCCGAGCGCGGAGGGCGTCTGGGGAGAGGTGCTATGTATGGGGAAGCCGCCCATGGGCGCCAGTGTCCGAGCCATCGATCCCGGACATCCCCCGCTTGGGGGGCGCTGCTCTTGCTTGGCGATACTCTGGCGCTGGAGGTGACGCTCCGTTTCCGTGGTATCGAAGGCTTTCGCTTCCCGCTCCTCGATGTGAATCGCCCCTTCGGGGCAGTCGTTTAGGCAGGCGCCGAGCCCATCGCAGTAAATCTCGCTAACCAGACGCGCTTTCCCGTCGATGACCTGGATCGCACCCTCCTCACAGCTCGGTACGCACTCCCCGCATCCATTGCACTTTTCTTCGTCTATTCGCACAATCTTTCTAACCGGCATTGTACGACTCCCTTTCCCTTGTTTGTCGGGTCCGATCCCGGTGGGCACCGATATTCTGTATATTGGTACTAGTTTACGAAATATACGGGTCCCGTCCAGCTTCCCTTGTGTTTGGGCACACGCTTCTGTTGCTGGATCAGACGTCCACCTCTGCGAGATAGGCCACAGTCGTCTTTGTGAAATACTCTCTTACCAGATCGTTCACCTGGCTGGAGACGGTGCCTAAGATGCAGCTCGGCCGTACGCACACGGACCGATTCAGCAGGCATTGGTCTGGCTGGTAGGGACCCTCTATCGCCTCGTAAATCCGCATGAGGGTCACGTTCTCGGGTTCCAGAGCCAGTTGGACACCCCCGCCCGGGCCCCGCACAGATCGGATTATACCCGCCTTCGACAGCCGTTGGTGCACCTTCTGCAAGTGGTGTTCGGAGATGCTGAGGGTCTCCGCGATCTCCTGCGCCGTCACATAACGGTCGAGGTTCCGTGCTAAGAGCTCGGTCGTGTGCAGCGCGAGGGCAGCGGCTTCAGAGATTCGTAACAAGCAGGACATGGCGCCTAGCTCCTTCGACACAGGTCGATGATATGCTAATCTTGCATTATGGTTTCAGTATGCCTATATTCGACGCGAAGTCAATGCACAACGCTGGCTGATTGAGATTATCGAATAGAGCCGTTTACAGTCATCGAGCACATGGGGTATTGTTAACGAACGTGCGTTACAGGATGGAGGGGCTATGGAAGACCCTACCGTTCTTTCGTTCAGGACATTGCGAGCACCGGCAGAGGAGCACGGTTAACCGGGGTCGGCGGAACGCCAACAGCATGGCGCGACGCGTGTGCGGTCCTCTTGTTGTACCACGCCGGGAAGGGGCGGGGGGGAATGAATCGAAATCCACAAAACTATCGTACGCGATGGGTTGTCGCGTTTTGTGCGCTGATCGCGCTGGGTGTGATCGCCACCCGATGGCCGCTCGCTTCGGAGGACAGTCCGGACGCCGAGGTAGGCACGGAGCCTCCGCCAACTTCCCTTGGACCCGTCGTTAATTACCAGCCGATCCGCGG
>CAYTDF010000036.1:0-14857 GCA_964436365.1 uncultured bacterium
GGGGAGATATGTCTCCAACACGCGTTACCCCATTCAAGTCCGCTTTCCAAACCGGCGAGGTCATTGAGCTGATCAAACGGCTCGACGACGTGAAGATCGATCCTGTCCGTCTGCACTACTATGAGAAGACGGGGCTGATCAAAGCCAGCATCCGGCCAGCCCAGGGCTGTGGCCATCACAAGCTCTATTCGTTTTCCGATCTGATCCTACTGCGGTGGTTTCTGCAGCTACGGAAACAAGGGCTTTCGATGCAGCGTGTCCGCCGTGGCATTTCGCACTTGCGAAAACATATGCCAAAGTATCTCGAAAAGCCCTTGGAACACGAATTATATTTCGTGACCGACGGGCAAGACATGTTTCTGCTGGTGAATGGACGGGACGTGATCTCGTTGGTTCGCAATCCGGGGCAAGAGATCTTCGGAGTCATGGTCTATGACTTCAAGAAGATGATCGAAGATACACGGGCCGCCGTGTCGTCCAGCGCGGCCTGACCTGAGCCTCCGGATTTCCCATTGACTCATTCTTCGTGTAGCGCGTCTCTCGCGTGTTCTGTGCGTTAGGGCACATGAACTGATCTCGTGGATCGGGCGCTCAGTCTTTCCGAAGCATCCTGAAATTGACGTTGAATAGAGAGCGGGGGAAGCCGCTATGGCTTCCCCCGCGTTCAACCCTGGGTGCCTGGTACTCCGTTGGCGTCCAACGCCGTCTCGACGGCGGGAGGCTGACGGTGACAGGCGGCATGGCTATTTAGGCCCAAAAATCGTCGGTAAAACTCTTCCACCACCCGGTTTGGGGCGACGGGGACTGGAGCCACCGCTGGACATGGCCTGTACCGGCGAGGGTACCGACGCGGCGGACGCTGCGAGCGGAGGCTGTGCGGCCACGGAGAGCTCGCCTTCGAGCGGGTCGAGGAAATCACCTGGCCGGCCGGCGAAAGCCGGTTGCAGGAAGTCCTTCTCCGCTGTTTTCGTGACCAGTTCTTCGGCCATGTCGATATCGGTCTCGCCGCGGTTCGCTTCTTGGAATCCGGAAGCCAAGACCGTGACGTTCATCTGATCTTCGAGTGTGTCGTCGATCACAACGCCGAAGATGATGTGAGAATCGCTCTCGGCTTTGGCGTTGATGAACTGCTCGATGGCTGTGTTGATTTCGTGAAGGGTCATGTCGGACGGGCCGGTGATGTTGACGAGCACGCCCTTGGCGCCCTCGATCACCAGATCTTCCATCAGAGGCGAAGAGGAAGCCTGCGAGAAAGCCTCGCTGGCGCGGTTCTCGCCCTTGCCGAAGCCCACGCCCATTACCGCAACTCCTTCGTAGTCCATAATGGCTTTGATGTCGTTGAAATCGAGGTTGATCAGGCCCGGACGTGTGATCAGGTCGGCGATCGAGGAGACGCACTGCTTCAGGATACCGTCCGCCAGGCGGAACGCGTTCTTGAACGACGTTGCCTCGTCGACCAGTCCGATCAGGTGTTGGTTGGGGATGGTGATAAACGTGTCGACTTTCTTGCGCAGGTTTGCTTGACCGCGTTCGGCGTGCGTACGGCGAACCGGACCTTCGAAGTCGAACGGTTTCGTGGTGATGGCGACGGAAATGGCGTCGAGTTCCTTGACGATGTCCGCGATAACCGAGGATGATCCCGTTCCGGTTCCACCGCCCAGGCCCGCTGTGATGAAGACTAGATCTGCGTTCTCCAACTCTTGGCGAATCGTCTCCCGATCCTCGATGGCTGCTTGTTCACCCATCGTGGGATTCGAGCCTGTTCCAAGCCCTTTGGTCGTATTCATCCCGATATGAATCTTGCGGGGAATACGTGCCATTCGAAGTGCTTGCAGGTCCGTGTTGATTCCGATGAACTCCACGCCCTCCAGCGATCCATCGGCCATTGTTTCCACGGCATTGCAGCCAGCGCCGCCCACGCCGACCACAAAAATCTTGGGTCCCTCGTTCTCCAGAGGGGGAAGTGGTTCTTTCACCAATTCAATCATTCTTTTGCTCTCCTTTTACGTTCCCGATGATCCCGGGAGCTCGGTCCGAAGCGGGGTGGCCGCGGCCCGGTCTCCCGGGAGCATCGGCGCCACATGCTCTCCTGTTGTCCTCGTATCGTCTGAGTTTTCTGGATGTTTCGTCTCCTCCTTACTCCTCTCTGTTATTCGTTTTTTATTCTTTTCGCGGGCTTGGGCCTCTCGTGGCCGTCCCGTGCATTTATTCCATTTAGATCGCTTCTCTGAACCATTCCTTCACATGCTTGAGGAGCGAGCCGAGGCCCGAACCGTACGTCGCATTCTGTCGTTCGCGTTCGGCCATGGCGAGATACAGGAGGCCCACGGCGGTGGCGTGGGTCGGACTGGCCAGGACCTCCGAAAAGCCCAGGCCGCCGTGCGGATAGCCGATGGTTGTCTCTCGTCGCAACATGGCCTGACTCTTCTCTTTCATCCCCTCCAGCAGCGCGCCACCGCCGGTGAGGACAATCCCACCGAAGAGCGAGCCGAAGAGGTCCTTGGCTCGGATCGATTTGATCGTTTCGCCGTACAGCTGCTCGACGCGAGCCTCGATGATCTGGCAGAGCCGTCGCCGGGGCACGATCGCCGCGCGACGGTTCCTGAAACGCACAACTTTGATCGTGTCGTCTTCATCGACCATGCTGGGATCGGCGCAGCCGAACTCTCGTTTGAGGTTCTCGGCGTTTTCGAGCGACGTCTGGAAGAAATGATTGATGTCGCGTGTGATGTGATGTCCACCGATCGGGATGACATCCGTATGTTCCAGAACGCCGTCCACAAAGACCGCGATCGATGTCGTGTCGCCTCCGATATCGAGGACTGCGACACCCGTGTTCTTCTCTTCATCGGTCAGAACCGCTTCGGCCGAGGCGACCGAGTGGACCGCAAGCTGTTCCACTTCCAGGCCGACTTGCACGACACAGCGCCTCAGGTTCCGGACCACGGATTCCTTCGATGAAATAAAGTGCACATCCACTTCGAGCAGGCTGCCTTCCATGCCCAGTGGTTTGCGGATATTCGGTGTCTCATCGATCCGGAACCAACGCGGAACGGTGTGCAGCAAGGTATGATCGGGAGGAATGCTTCGGCTGGCGGCACGGTTGCACGCTTTCTCGATATCTCTTGCGTTGACACCACGGCCCTGGCTCGGCAGAGCGACCGAACCGACGGTGTTCACACTCTTCAGGTACGTTCCCGAGATGCCCACCACAGACCGATGCAGTTGGATGCCCGGGAGGTACACCAGAGCGTTCTCCAGCGCCAGTTCCATTGCGATGACCGTTTCATCCATCGCTTCGAGTCCGCCGACAGAGACGCCGCTGGAAGGTTGTTGGCCCATCGCCAACACCTCCAACTCGCCGTCTTCGTTGACCCGAGCGACCAACACGCAGATTTTCAACGTTCCGACGTCGAAGACTAAGATCAGATCCTGGGTATGTTTTCGTGCCGCCATAAGTGTCCTTCTTGTTTCAGAGTGTTCTCTGAGAACCTTGTCCGTCGCTGCGCGCGAAGCGCCGTCTCGCAGGGTTCCGCTCGGGAATCACTCTCGATGAATATTTCAAATTCCTCGTCGCATTCAACTCGGTGTTCGCCTGATTTGCTGACAGAGCGACAACCATTGTTGGTCGGTTATGTGATCGAACTGGAGGGCCAGACCGATCTCGGGAAATCGAGCGTCGATGTATTCCGGGTTCATGGACCGCTGTTTCAACATCCGCCACGTGTCGGCCAAACGCCGGTCGCATTCCGCAACACGGTTCTCCGCCACCCGGATGGGACCCGAGCCATCGCGGAAGCACAGCCGAAGCTCTCCCGGGGCTGACAGGTCGATCGTATCGATCTCTTTGGCGAAGTTGGGGACGTTGTGGGTAAAGTGAGCGAATGCGTCGATCGTCGTCGCCAGACGAGGCGCGTAGATCATCCCATTGCCGAGTGACTCCGGTTCATCCTCGACAGGCTCGGTCTCTTCAGAGGGGATTGGGCGATTGGGGGCGACGCGTTTCCCCGTAACCAACACGTCCGCGTCGTGACCGGTGATCAGAGGTAGTCGGGCGAGATACCGGCGGGCTTTTTCCGCACGGCGGGATTCGCGGTCGCCGAACAGAACTTGGAACGAGGGCAGGATGAAGCCTTCCGCGTCCACGCCAAAGGTCTCTCCCGTCTCGGGATGGACACACGCCATCAGCGGCACGCGTTCTTCCACCCGTATCCATATCTGGCTTGGGGCGACCTTCTCCACCATGCACGCTCTTATCCAGGGATGCTTGACCACTTTCTGAGCCACGTCGTGCGTGCGGACAAGCCAGATATTCGCGCCGGTTTCGATCCCTGCAAGTTGCCGAATCTCCTCCGCCGTCGCCATATCCTCTCCATCCACGAGCTGTTCCCGTACGCCAAAGTCCCGGGAGCCCACCAAATAGTGGCCCAGGTCGAACAACACGAGGGCTAGACCGGCCATGACGGCGATACAGATCAGAATCTTGTATATCGCGCCCGTGGCCGATCCAGCCCACTCCCGCAAGCGTGTTGACCAACCGCCTTTCCGTTGGCGTTTCATGCGTTTTCTCCAATAGGCGCGGCCAATGCGGCCGCCACACGAGGACCGAGCGAGGTGATGTCTCCCGCGCCCAGTGTGACCAAAATGTCTCCGGGGCTGAGACGTTCCAACAACCAGGGTTGGATCGCGCTCATCGCGCCCACGAAATGTACGTTGGGATGGTGCTTCGTAGCCCTGTCGGCCAGAGCCTGCCCCGTGCCACCCTCGATCGGTTCTTCCGATGCCGCGTAGACATCCGTGATGACGAGCAGGTCGGCGTGTTGGAACGACCGAGCCAGCTCCTCCGCGTGATCGCGTGTTCGTGTGTAGCGATGGGGCTGAAAGACAGCCACCAGCCGCGCGCCGCTGTGCCGCTCCCTGATGGCTTCCAGCGTGACGTTAACCTCGGTGGCGTGGTGGGCGTAGTCGTCATAGACCGTTACTCCACCCGCCTCGGCGATCTTCTCTTGTCGACGACCCGTGCCGGTGTACGCATCGAGGGCGCGGACAGCGGTTTCGAACTCGATTCCGGCCGAGAGACCGCACCCCACCGCAGCCGTAGCGTTCTCGATATTGAAACGTCCGGAGATTGGAAGTGTGAGCGTTGCTTGGACGCCCTCACGCGCGACCAGTTCGGCACACCAGCGGTTGTTTTCATGCCGGTAGTTCTGGATGGCGAGATCGAGCGGTTCTCCCTCGGCGGCGGCCTCTTGCCAGCCGTACACGCGCAGCTGGCATGCGTCGCTCACCGCGCTTTGCAGTAGCGCGCGAACGTTCTGTTCGACCCACAGCGTTCCTCCAGGTTTCAGACCGCGCGAGAAATCTTGGAAGTGTTTCTGGATGGCCTCGAGGGTGCCGAAATAGTCCAGGTGATCGGCTTCGACGCCTGTAATCACCGCGATTTCGGGGGTCAAGCGGAGGAACGACCCATCGCTTTCGTCGACCTCGGCCACGACCCATGAAGATCCGCCGAGGCGCACGTTGCTTTTCCATGGGGCGACCCAGCCGCCGACGAGCGCCGTCGGATCCAAGCCTCCGGTCTCGAAAACATATCCGGTCATCGCCGTGGTGGTTGTTTTGCCATGTGTTCCGCAGAGAGCGACTCCGCGGTACGGATTGAAGATAGCGGCCAGCGCTTCCGAACGGTGAACTGTTTCGATGCCACGCGCTTTCGCTCGCGTCCACGCCGGGTGATCGTCTCGGATCGCTGTCGAGCGAATCACCAGGTCCGCCCGGTCGATGGGAGTCATATCGTCTTCCGAGAACATCTCCACACCCACCTGCTGCAATCGTTCCACATACCGGTTTGCGCACGCGCCTGGCGTGTAAACGGCATCCGAGCCGCTGACCGTCAGTCCGCGCGCCACACAGGCTTGCGCGATGGCGCTCATGCCGACACCGGCCACCGCCAGCAGATGCACGTGATGTCGTTCGCGCAACCTCAACATGATCTATCCCCCTCCCGTGCCGATGCCAGAACATCCAGAATCGCATCGAGTGCGGCGGGGCGAGCGAGCCGCGTCATGGCGTCCGACATACGTTGTCGGGTTTCGGGTTCGTCGAGTAGGCGGAGCAGTGTTTCGCGTAATCGCTCCGGGGTTAGATCGTCTTCATCGAGTTGTTCGGCCGCACCTGCCTGGACATAGTCTTCGGCATTCCGTCGTTGATGGTCTCCGGCGGCGTAGGGGTAGGGAACCAGCACCGCGGGGAGTCCCCACAGGCTGATTTCGGCGAGCGTGCCCGCGCCCGCGCGGCAGAGGATCAGGTCGGCTTCGCGGTAGGCCTCGCCGACATCGTCGACAAACGCGCGTACCTGAAGCGGGCCTTGGTCGTCTGGACCTTCGACCAGTGCGCGGTTCCGTTCCCCGGTCTGCAACAACGCCGTGCAACGGGGAGGGTCCTGTGAGCACAGCTTGCGGAGGACTGGGCCTGCCGATTCGACGAGCGCCTTGCTTCCTTGGCTTCCACCGAGAATGAGAAGGCGGGGCGGACAATCGGCGAGCGGCGGTACGGTCCGGCACCATTCTGATTGAGGTGTAACGCTCGGCCGAACCGGCAGGCCTGTCAGGAGGCATCTCCTGGCGAGAAGATGCACGTGCGACGATTCAAAAGTCGTACAAACTGTGTGAGCCCAACGGCTCGCAAACCGGGTTACCATCCCGGGATAACTATTCTGTTCGTGCATCACCAATGGCCAACTGCGGCGGCGAGCGGCCAGAGCCGCCGGGCCGGAGACGTAACCGCCGGTGGTGACGATCACACCGGTCTGGTCACGCATCCGTTGGGCGACGCGCCGCGTGGATCGCTGCAACCGCAACAGGGCCTTCAGATTATGCACGCTCAATCTCCTTCGAATCGGGTCCACTGTCAGACCCAGAAACTCCAACTCGGCCGCCTCGGCCGCCTGACGTTCCCCATCCGTGTCCCGGCCCGCCAGCAGTACGGCATCTTCAGGCCAACGCTCCCGGCAGGCCGTCGCGATTGCGATCGCCGGAAACTGATGACCACCCGTTCCGCCGCCGGAAACAATGAACACGGCTTTCGTCTCCCGTTCACGATATTCACTCTCGTCAAGCCCGGCTCTTGGCCGTGCGTCTCCGAGCGGGTCGTCGTTCCGAACCCTCGCTCCTCGATGATGCCCACTGTCGGAAAGGTCCATCCGGCAAGAGGCTGACCTGAGCCACCCGAGCGACCAGACCGATCAGAACCATGCTGACAATCAGGCTCGATCCGCCGTAACTGATCAGGGGCAGCGAGAAACCTGTCGTTGGCAACGAATTGGTAACCACAAGCAAGTTGAGTAGCGCCTGCAAGTCGATCGTCAGGCCGCATCCAAACGCGAGCAACGCGCCGAATCGGTCTCCCGATTTCCACGCGACCAGCATGGCTAACCCGGCGATCAGCGCGAACGCCACGATCAGGAACATGCCCGCGATGAAACCGAGATCTTCGCCGATGACCGAGAAGATGAAGTCTGTATGGACTTCCGGTGTAAAGCCGAGGGTCTGGGTGCCCTCGCCGAGACCGACACCGGCCCAACCGCCCCGGGCCAGGGCGATCAACGCGTTATTGACCTGGTAACTACTCCCGCCGCTATGCGCTTCGGGATTGAGCCAGGCCAGCACGCGTCGTTGCGCGTGGCTACTCGTTACGATCAGCAGCACTGCGGTTGAGACGAAGACCCCGCTAATCGCGATCACGTGTTTGATTCTCGCACCGGCGACGAACCACATGGTCAGAGCCACCACACCGATCAGGATTCCCGTCCCGTTATCCGGCTGTTTGAAGATGGGGGCCAGAATGAAGACCGCGACCAGGAACAGCGGAAGGATCGCGCGTAGGAAGCCGTCCTGGTCCGGTTGTTTTCGGCTCCAGAAATCCGCCAGAAAAATGATGACGAAAACCTTGGCGAACTCGGAGGGTTGGATCCGCACCGGCCCGAGCAAAATCGACCGTGTCGCTCCTTTGATATCGCGCGCCAACGGACCTGCGACGGAAAGCAGCAGTAGGAACGACGCAAACAGCAATATGGGCCAGGCCCAAGACTGAAGCCGCGTATGATCCATACGGCAGACGACGCTCATACCGGCCAGCCCAACGGCGAACCACATCAGCTGACGACCGAGCAACCTGTAGATATTGACGTCGGTGCCGCTCTTTGAAAGCAGAAATGAACTCGATGAAAGCAGTGCAATCATCCCCAGCATGATCAGCGCGAGGCTGAGCACGGCCAAACTGGCAATTACGACCGAGCGCGTACGGATCATCATGCCGAGGTCTCCCCTGCGACGGATTCCACGGCGTCGCAAAACGCTTTGCCACGTTCGACGTAGTTGGTGAACTGGTCCCAGCTCGCGCACGCCGGTGAGAGCAGCAATTGCTCGCCCGCTTGGGCTTCTGCCAAGCCGTCCCGCACCGCCTGATCGACCGTTCCGCTCGTGGTGACCGGTACGAGGGCTTCCCACGTCTTAGCCATCATCGGGGCCGCCTCACCGACCAGATAGACGCCACTCACTTTGCCGACTAGCCGTTGGGTGAGCGGTTTCAGATCGTCCCCTTTGTGTTGTCCCCCCGCGATTAGCCGGATCGGGCCGGGCAGCGAGTCAACCGCCGTGCAGACGGCGAATACGTTTGTGCCTTTCGAGTCCGAATAGCAGTCCACGCCGCGCACGGTCTTGATGAATTCCACGCGGTGCGGTGGCGGTTTGTACGTCTCCACCATCGAGAGCGCCTGCCGGATGGAAAGTCCGACCGAGAGCACCGAACCGATTGTCGCCAGTGCGTTCTCCATCTGGTGAGGGAGCAACTCCGATCCGTACGGCCACGTATATTCTTCCGTTCCCGCCCCGCGTTGATCGATGACGGCTTTACCGTTCCACGCCAAACCTTCTTCGCTGTGTTCTCGGTTGTTGAAACTGAAAATAGCGGCCTCGGTTACGGGATAGAGTGCGTCCAGAACGCCGGGGCCGACCCAAAGATCGTCATTCGCGGTTTGATTCGCCGCGATCCGTGACTTGGCGACATAGTAGTCATGAACGTCGTCGTAGCGGTCGAGATGGTCCGGAGCCAAGTTGGTGATCACGGAAACGCTGGGATGGAAGCGGTATGTGGCTTCCAACTGGAAACTGCTGACCTCCAGCACGATCGGTGTGGGACCGTGATGCAGACCGTCCAGGACTAGCTGGCAAACCGGTACGCCCACATTTCCCGCGGTCTGGCTGCTGAGTCCACACGCCTTGAGTACGTGGTCGATCATTGTGGTGACCGTTGTCTTGCCATTGGTTCCGGTGATCGCCAAGAAGGGGCGTAGGCAGAAGGTCACACCCAACTCCAGTTCGCTATACCAAGGGATTTTGTTGTGACGGAGGTTGGTGCAGATCGGTACGGTGGGGGAGATGCCGGGACTGAGGATGGCCAGGTTTAGAGAATCGGGAATGGCGTCCGGATCCGTGAACGTACCTTCGAGTTTCTCAAGAAGTTCCTCTGGGATTTTGGCGAGAGATTCGGGATTCTGGTCGTACACCCAGACCTTCGCTCCCTGGCGGACCGAGAGCTCCGCGGCCGCCCGCCCGCTCAACCCCGCGCCGATGATCGTAACTCGCCGATTCTTCAGCGTGTCGATCGGTGGCGGCGTGGAAGCCGATGGGGGCAATGTGTCGACGAGAGCATTCATCGGAAACCTCCGTTACCGTACTTTCAGCGTGGCCAGGCCGATCGCCGCGAAGATGGCGGCGACGATCCAGAAGCGGATGACGATTTTGGATTCGGCCAAACCGAGCCGTTGATAGTGATGGTGGATGGGAGCGACGAGGAAAAGCCGTTTGCCTCCCCGGTACTTATATAAGCCGACTTGCAGAACCACGCTCAGCGCTTCGATCACGAAGATCCCGCCGATAATCGGTAGCAGCAGCTCTTGTTTGATCAGTACGGCCATGCCGCCCAGCGCGCCACCCAATGCCAGCGAACCTGTGTCGCCCATGAACATTTCGGCCGGGTGCGAGTTGAACCACAGAAACGCCGTTGTGGCGCCCACCAGTGCCGAAGCGAACACCGCCAGCTCGCCCGCACCGTTGATGTGCAAGATCAGCAGGTACGCGCTCAGCTGCGAGTGCCCGACGATGTACGCCAGGATCGCGAAGGCCGTTCCGGCGATGATCACGCATCCCGAGGCGAGCCCGTCGAGTCCGTCGGTTAGGTTCACTCCGTTGCTCGTGGAAGTGACGACGAGTGCGACGAAGGGCACGTATATAAACGAAAGCGGAACGAAGACCGACTTGAAGAAGGGAAGCGCGACATCGGTGCCATGGACGGGGATCAGCTCTTTACCGGCTGTCGTCAGATAGATGCCCAGAAGAAGACCCAAAACGATCTGCACGGCCAGTTTGACTCGTCCCGAAACGCCTCTATGGTTTTTCAACAGGAGTTTGGTGGCGTCGTCCGCCACGCCTAGCAGTCCGAGTCCGAGCGTCAGCGCTAGCAATACCCATGTCGGTTGGTTCTCCAGGTTTCCCCACAGCAGAGTGGAAAACAGGATGCTGGCCAGGATCAGGACGCCACCCATGGTCACGGTCCCACTCTTGCATTCGTGTTGTTCGAGTACCTTCTTGGCATGTTCGCCGAGTCGATGAGACGTCGCCGTGCCGTTTGCCGCTCGAACGGTCTGGTTGATCCGCATGCGTTGGAGAAGCGCGATCATATGGGGACCGATAACGATCCCGATCAGCAGGGCCGTAACACCCGCCATGGCTGCACGGAACGTGATAAAGCGAATTACGTTGAGAATGCCGAACTCATCCGCCCAGGGGTACAGGAGCCAGAGTGCCATTACGAATTGACCTCCCGTTCCGGTTTTGCCAACAGAGCCTCGACCACTTTCTCCATGGTCATGCCTCGGGAACCCTTCACCAGGACCAGATCGCCAGCGTGTAACTCACCGGCCAGCGACTGGACGGCATCTGCTTTATCCTCACACACTGTGATGCGAGAACTCGGCATCCCCGCTTCCAGTGCGCCTTTCGCCGTCTGCTTCGAGCGGAGGCCAACCGTGACCAGCCGATCGATTCCGCTCTCTTCGATGCACGAGCCCAGCTCGCGATGAAGCTCTTCGGAAAGATCGCCCAGTTCGTACATATCACCGGCCACGACGATTCTTCGGCGAGCGGTCATACCGCGTAGGGTCTCCAGTGCGGCGCGGAACGACGACGGGTTGGCGTTGTAGGTGTCGTCGACGATGCGCGCTCCGCATCCGGCTTGTCGCAGAGTGAAGCGTCCGGGGAAGCCTTCGTAGCGTTCGATGGCGCGAACGCGTTTCTTGGGATCGATTTCGTAGAGCTCGCCGATGGCCCAAGCCGCGAGTGCGTTCCGAAACTGATGGAGACCCGGGGTCCGCAGACGAAGAGAATACGAGCACCCCCGCGTCACGATTTCACCCTCGGCGCAGCCGTCCGGGGTATACCCGGTGACCAGGCCGGCGATCGAAGCGCTTCGTTCCGTGCTATAGGTCAGAACGTCACCGCAGCGTGAAGCGAAGTAACTGGCTCGGGGCGTATCGAGGTTGAGCACCGCCCATCCGGAGTGGCGGACCGCTTCGAGCAGACGCGCCTTTTCTCGCGCCACACCGTCCAGATTACCCAGTTCGTCGAGGTGCACGTGCGTGATGCCAACCATGGCCCCCACATCGGGTTGACTCGCCCGGAGCAGAATCTCCATTTCGCCCGGCCGGTCGATTCCCAACTCGGCCACAATGATCTGATCGCTCGGTGTCGTTCGCAGGATCGTTTTGGGGACGCCGACCGTGTTGTTTTCGTTCTTGTCGGTTTCGAGGACCGTGAAATCTTCGGCCAGGACTGACGCGATGAACCGCCGCGTGCTGCTTTTTCCGACGCTGCCTGTAACGGCGACCAGCGGTATGCCCAGGTTGCGGCGGTGGCGCTTGGCCAGTGCGCCGTATGCCAGGAGTGTGTCTCGCACCACGATGGTGTGGATCTCGGCCGGGTACCCGTCGAGGCTCTGGCCGTTGTCGGCCTGCATGAACGATTCGGAAACAACCAGGGCGCCCGCCCCCCGCTCAATCGCGGTGGAGAGGAAATCATGGCCGTCGAAACGCTCGCCCTGCAGCGCGAGGAACACGTCGCCCGGTTGCAGCGAACGCGTATCGGTCGAGACGCTCTCGGCTTGTAGGAGACCGGTCCCTTGGAGATGCTGTCCCCCTGCAGCCTGCATGATATCTTCGAGTGTCCAGAGGCGTTTCATTGCACGCCTCCCAACTCACGCAGAAACTCACGTGTGATCTCCCGGTCGTCAAATGGGTGTTTGACGCCGTTGATATTCTGGTAATCCTCGTGGCCTTTTCCGGCGATAAGCAGCACATCGTCCCGCTGTACTCGCTGGAGAGCCTTGTGAATCGCTTCCTTGCGATCCGGCTCGACTTCGTAGCGGGCCGGGGCTTCGGTCATACCCGCTTCAATATCGTCAATGATCTTTCCGGGATCTTCCGTACGAGGATTGTCGCTCGTCACGATGACCCAATCGCTGAGCCGCAGAGCGATGTTGCCCATCTTCGGTCTCTTGGCTGTGTCCCGATCGCCTCCACATCCCATCACGGTCACGACTTTTCCGTGGGGGAGATTGACGATCGTCTTTAGGACATTTTCGAGTCCGTCCGGTGTATGGGCGTAGTCGACCAGCACGGTCGCACCGAGTTCGTTTTGGATCACTTCCAAGCGGCCTGGAACCGTTCCTTGTTCGGCGATACCTCGGGCGATTTGTTCCGGCGCGATATCGAGAAGCAAGGCCAGCGTGCACGTTCCGAGAAGGTTCTCCAGGTTATGGTGACCGATCAGATTGGAGCGGATATCGGCCTCTCCCCACGGTGAAACCAGTTTGAAACGCGTCCCATCGCGATCCAGGTGGACATCTTCCGCCATCACATCGGCCTCACGGTCAACGGCGTACCCGACGCGTTGGTTTGGGGACATTTCGGCGTAGATCTTCCGGCCGTGTTCGTCGTCGAGGTTGATGCCGCCGCGTCCGTCGAGAAACTCGGTGAAGAGACGGCTTTTTACCGTCCGGTACTCATCCATCGAGGGATGGAAATCAAGGTGATCGTGAGAGAGATTGGTGAACATGGCGGCCCGGAACCGGAGTCCGTCCACCCGGTGCAGACTGAGCGCGTGGGAGGAGACTTCCATCACCACCGATCCGATCCCATCGTCCGCCATGGTTCGGAGAACGTTTTGCAGATCGTGGGCCAGCGGTGTTGTATTGGGGGCCTGAAGCCGGGATCCCGGCCAGCGATAGTCGATCGTCCCCAGCACACCGCATGGCTGTCCGGCTATGCCGAGCACGGATTCCATGAGGTACGTGCAGCTTGTCTTTCCGTTCGAACCGGTGATGCCGATGAGCTCCAGAGACTGTCCGGGATGGCCGTAATAGTTGGAAGCGACGATGGCGAGAGCGGTCAGCGTGTCCGGAACGACGATCTGGGCGAGGCCGAGGCTCTCGTCCGGCTCTTCCACAATGGCCACAGCCGCTCCGGCCTTGGCCGCCTGACACAGATACAGGTGCCCGTCGGTCGCGGCCCCGCGAATCGCGACGAAACACGCGCCCGGTTTGACGAGGCGTGAATCGATGCACAGGTCCAGAACCGTGGACGGCGGTTCTCCGCATCCACTGGCAACAGCAACGCCTTCCAATAGGCGTTTGACCTCAACCATCATTAAACTCCAAAGCCCGGTCACCTAAGTGAACGGGCGGACAGTTCAAAACGTTGCGTCACGGACGCGGCGGCGGACTCTTGCCGCTGGCGATCGCGGCTGGCGATCCCCGTCGAGAGGGAAGTTTCACATCCGGTGAGACGGTGAGCGTTCCCAATCGATTGTTCTTAATTGCTTCTCCAGGTCCGACCGACTGTTTCGCGATCCGGCCCCGCGAGCCGTTCAGTTGCGCTGTCATCCCCGTCTCCGCGAGCAGCGTCAGGCAATCGCGTAACCGGAGTCCCCGGAGTTCGGGCATTTTCCCCGCTAGCAAGTTGTCGTGCGCATCGGCCAGTTGGGCTGTCCGGTCCACGGCGGGACCTGTCTGCTTTTTACCCGTACGGCGAGCGATCTGTTTGGTTTCGATCTCTTCGGGATGAGACGGGAGCAGTCCCCAATACGGAATCAGCGCCTGAGCGACCTCTTTGAACACTGGGCCCGCGACTTCTCCGCCGTACTTTTTCTTCTTGGGCTCCCGCACCAGGACGAAGATCACCACTCGGGGATTCGCTTTGGGGAAGTACCCCACGAACGATGCGTTGCGTTTGCGGAGGTGATAGGGCGGGACCTGCGATGTGCCGGTTTTCCCGCAGATCCGGTAGCCGGGAATCTTGACTTCGCGCCCGGTTCCGCGCGCTTGAGGGTCCGGCGAGTCCACGTGATTCTCGGTGACATCCACAAGAATGTCGGAGATCGTATTCGCGATTTTCTCGGGGAGAATGCGTTCCGGCTCCCGGTAGTACGAGGGCAAGAATGTATCGTCCAGACTCTGTCGGTACCCGAGGACGACATGGGGTTTGACTCGCTTCCCGCCGTTGGCGAAGACGGAGTATGCCTGTGCGATCTGCACCGCTGTGGAGCTGATCCCCTGCCCGAACGGGATCGAACTGATCGATGTGCGGCTCCATTTGTGCGGTCGCGGAACGACGCCCGTGACCTCTCCGGGGAGATCGATGCCGGTTCGCTCACCGAGACCGAACTGACGGAGAGCGGCATAGGTCTCTTCTTCGCCCATCTGTTGGGCTATCTTTACCGTCCCGATATTGGACGAACAAACGAGTATA
>CAYTDF010000036.1:14867-17470 GCA_964436365.1 uncultured bacterium
TCGAACGTATGAATATCGTCACGGAGTGGCGTTCTTCGGTGGGGCATCGAGTAGCGGCCCTTTTCGCAATAGAAGATCGTGTCCGGTTTGACCAAGCCCTTTTCCAGAGCCGATGCGATGACAATGGACTTGATCACACTCCCGGGTTCGTGGGCATCGGTCACCGGCCGCGGTTTCCGGCGGAACTCGCCGTACTTCTTGAACTCGCCGGGATTGAAATCGGGGGCTTGGGCCATGGCCAGAATCTCACCGTTGTTCGGGTCCATCACCACGGCGATGCCACCGGCCGCTTCGGTACTCTCGACCGCTTTCTTCAGTGACTTTTCGGTGCGGAACTGGATGTACTCATCGATGGTGAGCACCAGATGCTGGCCATTGACGTTCAGCGATTGCGTCCAGTCCCAGTCGGACAGAAATCGGCGGTGCACATCCGTCGCCAGTTCGATTTTCTGTTGTTCGCCTTCGAGCACCTCGTCGTATTTCTTCTCTAGCCCACCCAGGCCTTGTGTGTCCACGCCGACGTAGCCCATGACGGTCGAGGCCAGGGAGCTCTGCGGATAAGCTCGCCCTCTCTCTTTCTGGAAGTTAACGCCTTTCAGGGTGTCGGAGACCGCGATGATCTCTTCCCGGGCCGCGAGCGAGCAGTTCCGTTGGAGGGTGATGGATTCCTTTTTTGTCTGCCTTGCTTTGCGGAGGCGATCGGCGTATTGGGCGCGGGTCTTCGTACCCCAATGGAGGATCTTACCCAGGCGGTCGACGAACTCCTTCGGGCGTTTGACGTCTCGGGGATCGGCGGTGACTGTCCAGTGTGTACGGTGCATGGCCAGGGGTCTGAAGTGCCTGTCCATGATCGAGCCGCGACGCGCGGCGAGAATCTCGAATCCCTCGTGCATGCGGCCCATCTCGCCGTGTTTATGCTTGACGACTTGGAGGAAATACAGTCGGCCGATCAGGAAGACGTGCACCGCCGCGATGAGGCCTGCGGTCAACGCCAATCGGCTCGGGAACGTATTGGGTTTCGAGCGGGCGATCACGGGCTCACCTCTTTCGATGGGCCTAGCAGCAACGCCGGTTGCGCGGCGGGGGCCAGGTCGAGACCGTGTTCTGTGATCAGGGATGTGATCCGCTCCAGCGATGAGAGTTCCTCAACACGGAGTTGCTCTTGCCCCAACGCGTCTTCGAGACGCAGCTTCTCGTAAACCAACTCCGTGATCAGGTAGCGCTGGCGCTTCTTTTCTACACTCTGAAAAACGGCAAAAACAATTGTCCCGAACACGGCGACAATGCAGAGCTCCATCAATAGCCAGGTGGTCCACCGGGTCCACCGAGGCGAGCTCGCACGCCGGTTGCGGGACTTCTTTGTCCGGCCGGATGTCTTGGCCGCTGTTCCTCTCGCCGCCATCTTTTCTGTTCCTCAACCCCGGAGGGCATAGTGTCAATGCAGTTCTAGTTCTTTTCTTCGGCCGCGATCTTCCTCAATGCACGCAGCTTGGCGCTCCGAGCGCGCCGGTTTTGGGCGATTTCGTCCTCGCTCGGACGAATAGGTTTTTGGGTGATACGTTCCGCGTCGCAATCGACCGGGGGTGCGACCGGAAATCCTGGCGGCACCTCCACGTCTCCCAGCCGGTCTCGGATGAAACGTTTGACGATACGGTCCTCGAGACTGTGATACGCGATGACGGCCAAACGTCCCCCAACGGCCAGTCGTCCCCAGATCGCTTCCAATCCACGCTCCAACGCGCCGATTTCGTCATTAACGGCCATTCGCAGCGCCTGAAACGTGCGTGTTGCCGGATCGATCTTCCCGTGACTTCGGGTGCCCAGAACCGCATAGAGGATGTCGCGGAGTTCGAAGGTCGTCCCGATCGGTTTCTCCTCACGCGCCTTGCAGATCGCTCGCGCGACGCGTCGAGCGTGACGCTCTTCGCCAAGTCGGCCGATGATTCGAGTGAGTTCGGATTGTTCGAGGGTGTTGACCAAGTCCGCGGCGCAGACGGGGTTACGGTCGTCCATGCGCATGTCGAGCTTCCCGTCCAGACGGAACGAAAAGCCCCGCTCCGGCCGATCCACCATGATGGAGGAGAAACCCAGGTCCAGGAGGGCGATATCCACGAAATCCCATTCCAGGTCGTCCAGGACGGCATCCGCATCTTGAAATCCTGCACGAGCCAGACGGATTTCGCAGGGCGCGTCTCGCAGGGCCCGTTCGGCTTCCGCCAGCGCGTCGGCATCTTGGTCGATACCCACCAACCGGCCATTCGGGCCAATGGCCTGGGCCACACGTAGCGCGTGTCCCGCACAGCCGAGGGTCCCGTCGAGTCCGCATCCTCCAGGCTGGGGACGCAGGCATGCCATGACTTCGTCGAGAAGAACGGGGATATGGCCGGGATGCTGCATCGTCTCATGGTGCCTGTTCAGGTGTTGCTCTCGACGCCGTCTTCCGGCGGCGAGCCCTCGGCGGGCGACTCCGTCACGTCGTCTGCCGTTTCATTCCGTTCGTTGCAGTCGAGAGCGCGGTTCAGCATCTTCTCGAAGGAGGTGTCGACGTTTTTGTTCTGTTTGCGTTCTTCAAAGGTGTTTTTCGCGACTCTCTTGTTCGATTT
>CAYTDF010000037.1:0-17442 GCA_964436365.1 uncultured bacterium
GAAGAGCGTGGGGGGAAGAAACGCACCAACCTGATCATTATCATCGCCGTCATGGCTGTTCTGCTGGTGGTGGGTTGCGTGGCCTTCTATCTCATGGTCTTCTCAGGGAGTCGGCTCGGACGCCCGGAACTCCAGGTCGGCCGGGCTCTGGCTTGAAGGTCAAACTCCCGAAAACTCTGGTTGTCAACATCAAAGAGGGCCATCTCTTGAGCTGTGGCATGGTCTTCGAAATCGAACCCTACGGCGATGGCACGATTGAAGCGGCGCTTGAGGATTGGCGACCGTTCGATGAAGACCAGTATTCTATCGTGCCGGTGATCATCGACGCCATCCGGACGATTCTCAGCGAGAAGAGCAAGTTTGAGTTGGAGAGCAGTAAAGGTCAGATCAAGCTCAAAGATGAGATCGCGATCCAACTGAATGAGGAGATTCTGCGCCGGCCCAGAGTCAAGAAGGTCTACTTCGAGCCCTTCACCATCCAGTAAGGTGAGGCTCCCGGCTCGGAGAATACGCGCGTAGGGCGAAATCCGGTCCATGTAGATTGGCCGGAAAGCCAAGTCAGCTCCTCCCCCGGATGCACGACTTCTCGTCAAGTATTCTAACTTTACGCGACCCATTTGCCCGCCATGCCCGGTAGAGATGGGGTGGTACAGGTATTGCGATAGCAAGGAAAGCGTGCAATTTGGGAAGGATTGGGCAAAAAATACCCAGCCGAATTCCCAAGGGCGCGGGAACAGGCACCCGGAGATGGGATGGAGAATAGGGTTGAAGGCGCTTGACTCGGCCTAGTTTGATCGTCTATAATTGGTTTATTAGATAAGAGTTGCACAACCTAAGCTAAGGGAGAACTTCAATGGCAGATCCTGACGACCTTGCTGGACAGCAAGATGACGAAGAAGGTGGGGGAAAAAAATCCTCAAAGCTTCCGATAATCATCGCTGCCTTTGTCGTACTGCTCGGTGCGGTCGGGGTGGCGTTCTACTTGTTCGTTTTCTCTGGAGATACAGGCCCCAAGAGCTATGAGGCAACCCCTCGGCCGACACCCGGGCTGATGGTGAAACTGAGCGAACCTTTCACCGCCAATGTTTTGCCTGACAATATCCTGAGCTGCCAAGTGGTGTTCGAGATCTCCCAATACGGCGAAGGCTCGGACGAAATGATGGCGGTGGCGGAATGGGCGCCGCTGAGCGCCGAAAACATGCGTTCGCTGTTGCCCAAGATTCTCCACGCAATGTACGACATCATCGGGAACAAGACCAAGAACGAGCTGAATAGCACGGTCGGCAAAAGAAAGACCATCGAAGAGATCAAGATCAAACTCAACGAGGACGTGCTTTCCCGTTCCAGAATCAAGAACATCTATTTCGAGAAGTTCGTGATCCAATAGTCAAAGGGCGCAGCCATGGCTGACATTCTCTCACAGGGCGAAATTGATGCGCTTCTCTCCGCGTTCGCGACCGGAGATAGCGGCGGCGCAGGGGAAGCCTCTGCCGGCGATGAAGATGAGAAAGTCCGCCAGGTAAAAGTCTATGATTTCAACCACCCGGATCGGTTTTCCAAAGACCAGATTCGGACCATGCACAACTTGCACGAACAGTTTGCGCGCCTGTTCTCGACGTCGCTCTCGGCATTTCTACGGATGATCGTGGAAGTGAAGCTGGTCTCTGTCGACCAGATTTCGTACGAAGAGTTCATTCGTTCGATCCCGAATCCGACCTCACTGAACATCATCAATATGGACCCGCTGGAAGGTGAGGCGCTGATGGAACTCTCGCCCACGCTCTCCTTTCCCGCCGTGGACCGTCTGATGGGAGGCCAGGGTCAGGTTTTCAAGAAGAACCGTGAGCTGAGCGAAATCGAAATGACGATCATCGAGAAGGTGCTGTACCGTGCCTTCGATTGTCTTCACGAGGCGTTGGGCGAATGTTCTTCCGCTCAACCTTTCACTGGAGGCTTCGGAAACCAACCCGCAGCTCTTGATGCAACGCATCCTGCCCAGCGAAATGGTCATTTTGATGACGTTCGAAGTGGGTATGGGCGATATTTCGGGAACGCTCTCGTTCTGCATTCCCTATCCGACACTCGAACCGATCGCCAGTCAGCTCTCGGTCACGTCTTGGTTCTCCGCGTCCCGTAAAGAACTCTCGGAAGAACACGCCGAAGTTCTTTACGACCGTCTGCGCCGTGTCGATCTGCCGATCACGGCCTTTCTGGGCGCGTCGCAACTGACGTTGCGGGAGCTGTTGGAACTCTCAATGGGAGACGTCGTCTCACTCAATCGGCGTGTGGACGACGATATGGTCCTCGCGGTGGGCGAGGAGTACCGCTACTACGCTAAAGCGGGAATTCACCGTCACCACCGGGCCGTGCAAATCACGAATATCATCGGGAGGAAAGGAGATATCTAGGAGCCCATCGGAAACCGTGTGTCCCAATTTTGGAAACGAATTGGATGTGGGTTTTCGTCTATCGGACAGACGTTGTCCGGTGGGTTCCTAGGTGATCGTTTAGGCGCAGGTCCAACATCAGCACTCCCCGACGGCCCACCAGCGCCGTCTGCGGATCTCGCCTCTAACGAACGCTCCAGACCGGGGCAGGGCCCTCCAGCTCGAACCCCGGCTTTCCAACCGAGAGGCTGCGCGTACCGAGACTCGCTTCGGTTCGTCCTTCCCGACCGAAGGCGCCGCGCGGCCCATAAGGGAGAAACAGAATGGTGGCTGAAGCGTTAACCCAGGCGGAGATCGACGCGCTTCTTAGCGGAAGTCCGATGCCCGACGCCCCTGCCGACGGGGGTGGTGGGGGAGGTATGATCACCGCCGAGGAAGAAGATACGGTCAATAGTTACGCGGGCTTCGTCGCTGGCTCGAGTAAGAATGTGCTCGGGACGCTGACCGGGGAAGCCGTGAATATCACTGTCGAAGGGATCGAGGAAGTCGATGCCGAGACCGTGGGTTCGGCGATGGAGGGGACGCTCGTCGCCACAACGTTCGGGTACAAGGGCGCGGTGACGGGCGATACGGTTCTTCTGCTGAAGACGGACGACGCTGCGAAACTGGCGAACCAGATGACCGGTGGTGGTGGCGAGGGCGAGTTTGGCGATCTGGAAGAGAGCGCCCTTTCGGAGACACTCTCGCAGATCGTCAACGGCGCCAACACGGAACTGTCTGTCCATCTGGGCGGTGAGCTGCAGTTGGATCTGCCGGACGTTAGGAACAATCCCGACAATGTCGGCGACGTCTTACCTGCGAGCGACCGAAAACAGATTCTGGTTCGGTATAACGTCGAGTCGTCCGCTTTTGCGGGCTCGATGTGTCAGATTCTGCCGCGCAACCTGATCGAAAATTTGCAGAACGTGTCGGACGCGCCCGTGGCTGCGGCCGAAACTCCGCGAAGTTACGGCGAAGGTCCTGGGGTGGCCATCATGGAGCAACCGGCGGCGTTCCAGCCGGCGGCCGCGCCTGTGGGGATATCTGTCGATACGACGAACTTGGATTTGATCCTCGATATCAGCCTGGATATCAAAGTCGAACTCGGGCGGTCGAATAAGAAGATTCGTGAAGTTCTGGAACTGGGACCGGGGTCGGTGGTCGAACTCGATAAGCTGGCCGGTGAACCCGTGGACATATTGGTCAATAATAAACTCTTCGCGAAAGGCGAGGTCGTGGTCAACGACGAGAATTTCGGTGTACGCATCACCGATATTCTGAGCATCGCCGATCGTATCGAGGCGCTGAAATAATGGCATCCCCTCTGGCGCGTCATCTGCATATCTCGGACATCTTGGCCCTGCAGCCGGGTGACCGGATCGTGGCGCATCCGATTACGGAAGAGCTGATCGTCACCCGCGACGGTACAGATGTATCGCCGACGGCGCTGAATGTGGCGCATCAATCGTTCGCGCCCCGGGGAACGTTGCGTGCAGAGAATCTGGAAAAGATACTGGACTGCCTGCTGGAGACACGCATCGTGGTGCGTTCCGAAGACGACAAGGTTTTGCAAGTCTTGGAGCTGAATGCGCGTAACTGGCGAGAGATCATCGCGTCTCCCGAGAAGCGTCTCGAACAGGAAGGATCTACGGCCACAGAGTCGGAGTCCCCATTGAACGCCCACGTGGATCTGATGGTGGGTGGGCTTCGAATTGCGAAAGGCGAAGTGGTTCGCGAGGAGGGCGGTGGCGCTCTCTTAATTACAGAACTCGTGGGCCGGAACCGAGAGAAGTTGGCTGGGCGGGGTCTCCCGCTCGTCTGACCGCGTTTTTTTCTTTTTTTGCCGGCCCACTGGGGCCGCTGAGCGGTTGAGGTGACAATGAACAAGCCCCCCTTAGGGGTGCGGCTGGTGTCGTTTTGCGTTCTGGCCGCACTCTGTGCGTCCCCCGCGCTGTCAAACGACACGCCCTCCCCGGACATTCCCTCCGCCAGCACGACTGTGTCTGCGCCGGAAATTTCCTCCACCAGTACGGCTGTATCTGCGTCGGCGCGCATCGGCGATGCGAGTCCGGCCGACCCGTTCTTGGCACAGATCGGTACGGCTTTCGACCAGTACAGCGGAGCGACCGGACCCGTAACATCGACTTCGAGTACCACGGAACTGAGCGGCGATATCGGCACCGACGTATATCTGCGGATGCTCTTCTGGTTGATCGTGGTGATCCTGTTGTTGCTGGCCTCCACAGCCTGGCTGCGCAAATGGCTGGGTCCGCGCTTGGGTCTTCCAGGCCAAGAGATGCGCCTGGTGAGTAGTTTGACGCTTCCGGGGAAAGGCCGAGTCCATATTCTCGAGGCCGACGGCCATCGGTTCCTGGTCGGAGACGGCGGCGGGCAGATATCGCTCCTCTCTCCTCTGGGCGAAGCCCAGACTCTCCCCGAAACAAGTTCCGAACTCGAACCCGCTCTCCCCGAAGCCGCGCAGCAAGAGCGCGGATTTACTTCCCGTCTGCAAGCCTGGCAGCAACAAATGAGTTCCACGGGCTACTCGCCCGAAGTCCGAAACAGCCTGCTTTTTTTCGACAATCTCTGCCGTCGGCTGCGAGGCAGAAGAAGCCGTCCGGATGCGACCTGATGCCCGCGCCGGGCGCGCGAATAAGCGAGATGAGACGATGATCGCTTCAAGGACACGAAAAGGATGCGCCACCCGATTCGGTTGCGCTCCGTGGGGAAGCCTCCCCTCCGTACTCGTTATCTGTGCGGCCCTTTGCGCGGTCTTGTGCACGGCCGCCCTGTCGGTTTCCGCCCAGAGCACGGTGACCGAAGACGGACATATTCCGTTCGATTCGCCGGGCACTACGGGACCGGGTACGTTGACGCTCCCCCAAGACGTGACCGTCTCGATGCAGATTCTCTTCTTGATGACGTTTCTGACTCTGATTCCGAGTCTGATCTTGATGATGACGTCATTCATTCGGATATCTATTGTCTTGGGCTTGCTGCGCCGTGCGTTGGGAACCCAGCAGAGTCCGTCGAATCAAGTTCTGCTGGGGATGTCGATCTTCCTGACGATTTTCGTGATGTCGCCGACACTGCAGAAAGTTAACGAGACGGCGGTGGGCCCCTACCTGGAAGACAAAGAGCAACTCCGTGTGGTGAAGGGCGGTCTGGATGAATACGGCCGTGTGTCGGAGGCAGACGTCTACCCATTCATCATGATGCTCCGGCACGGGCTTTTGCCGATCCGGGATTTCATGTGGCAGCAGATCAGAAAGGGAGAGGGCGGAAAAGATGTGGCACTGTTCATGCACCTCGCGAAACTTCCTAAACCGAATGTGGAGGAGGATGTGCCCACCCACGTGCTCATTCCCGCGTTCATGATTTCCGAACTCAAGAAAGCGTTTACGATGGGATTCGTTCTGTTCATCCCGTTTATGATCGTCGATATCGTGGTGGCGTCGATCCTTATTTCCATGGGTATGTTCCAGCTGCCCCCGGCCTTTCTTTCGTTGCCGTTCAAGATCCTTCTGTTTGTGTTGGCGGACGGCTGGAGCCTGATCATTCGAGCCCTCGGGCTCTCCTTTGCGGAGATGTAAATGGAACCGGCACTGACCATTTTGGATGTGATTACGCTGGGGCGGGAAATGCTGTTTACCGCGCTGTTCATCGCGTTGCCGATGTTGGGTATCGGGCTGCTGGTGGGTGTCATGGTGAGCATCTTTCAGGCCGCTACACAGATTCACGAACAGACGTTGACGATCGTGCCCAAGCTGGTGGCGGTGGCGTTGGCGCTTCTGTTTTCACTGCCGTTGTTGATCCGCGTTTTGCTGGATTTCACCGTTCGCATATTCGAGTCACTTCCGAAACTCATCCAATAGAGGATTGTTATGGAGCAGATTTTTGCGCCGGCTCAGGCCACCCTGATGACCTTTCTTTTCGCACTGCTGCGGTGCGGAGGGTTTGTGTTGTCCGCTCCGGTGCTCGGAAACACAGCCGTGACGCGCAATTTCAAAGCGGGCGCGACGGCTTGGATGGCGATTATCGTGACCGCGTCGATGGAACCCTTTTCAAACGAGCTGCGCGGCATTGTGGACCTGGTGTTGATCGGTATGGGCGAACTGGTGATCGGCCTGTCGATCGGTTTGATCGCACAGATCTTCTTCACGGCGATTTCGCTCGCCGGGGAACTGATTGGACAGCAGTCGGGTTTTGCCATCGCCTCGGTTATGGACCCGACCACCAACCGCGACACGGCACTCATGGCGCAAGTTCACTCCCTGATCGGAGTGCTGGTCTTTTTGACCATCGGCGGGCACCGGATCTTAATCGCGCAGCTGGTAAAGAGTTTCGACCTTCTCGGCCCCGGTGCGGTGATGACCGTCGGGATATCGAAGATGTTCTTTCTCAAGAGTCTGTTCACCGTGCCCCAACTTTTCGAAATGGGCTTCAAGATGGCGGGGCCGATCGCGGTGACGATGATTCTGGTCAGCACATCCGAGGCGGTCCTGGCCAAGACGGTCCCACAAGTCAACATTTTGATGATCGGTTTCGGTACGCGGATTCTGATGGGTACGTTCATTCTCTACTCGGCGCACCCTTTTATATTCAACGTCTTCTCAAAGTTCATCTCTGTCGATTACGTGTTTATGTCGAACAGGCTGTTGAGAATCTTGGCGCCACCTGGCTGAGGCCTGACGGCGTAACCTTTGGCGTGCGCGGTGCACCGGTACCGGCACGAGTTGATTGAATCGGACCATGGCGGATACCAGCGGACAGGAAAAGACCGAGACGGCAACGCCTCGACGCCGCGAAGAAGCCCGTGAAGAGGGAAACGTCCCGCGCAGTACGGAACTGTCGTCGGTGGCCCTCCTGATCGTGGGCGTCATCGCGATGTATGTCTACGCTCCGCGAGCGTTCCAAGGGCTGGGATTGGTGATGCTAGATTTTCTGGGGAATCTGCATCGTCGTCCACTCAGTGAGGAGGGAGTCCCGCTCGTGTTTTGGGAGATCGCGGGCCGAGTTCTGGATATCGTGTACCCCTTTACGATTGCATTTATCCTCGGAGCGTTCCTGATCAACCTGGCCCAAGTCGGCTGGCTGTTTACCATGAAATCCATGAAACCGAAAATCAGCCGTCTCTCCCCCCTGGAAGGGGCGAAACGTATTTTTTCGGCGCGCGGCGCGATGGATCTGGGCAAGTCGCTGTTGAAGCTGGCCCTGGTCGCGCCGCTGATGTACTCCACGATCGTCTCGGAAGTCCCGGTCATTGCCGGTCTGGCCGAAGTTCCCGTCCGGGAGATTTTAGGCTTCCTCGGTTTCATGGCTCTACGTGTCGTGTCGCGTGCACTCCTGATCTTGCTGATTTTGGCGTTGCTGGACTTTGCATTCCAACGCTTTCAGCACGAGCGCGACCTGAAGATGACGAAACAGGAAGTGAAAGAAGAACTGAAACGGACGCAAGGCGATCCGCAAATCAAAGCGAGAATACGCCAGGTTCAGCGTGAAGTGGCGCGGCGGCGCATGATGGCCCAGGTTCCCGAAGCGGAAGTTGTGGTCACCAATCCCACAGAATACGCGATCGCCCTGCAATACAAACAGGGCGACCACGAAGCCCCGATGGTGGTGGCCAAGGGGCGGAACCTGATCGCGCAACGCATTAAAGAGGTCGCCCGCGCGTCCGGTGTTCCGATCTACGAAGACCGGCCGTTGGCGCAACTGCTAGATCAATTGACGGAAGTTGGAGAGATGATTCCACCGGAGCTCTATGACGGTGTGGCTAGCGCGCTGGCCTTCGTGTACCGGATGGAAGAGCAAGCGCGAACGCAAGGAAAAGATGCCTCAGGATTTTAATGTGAGACCGAAGCAAGGAACCCAAGAGAAAGCGCGGCTGACGTAAGGAAACATGGCTGACACGACGACAACAACTCCCGAGACTGGGCCAACAGGGCTCACAGGCACTCAGATCGCCAACGGTCTGATTGCGCTCGGATTTGTCGGCATTCTGGGCATTATGCTCGGCTATGTCCCGCCGACGCTGTTGTCGTTTCTGTTGGTGATCAATATCACCTTCTCGTTGCTGATTCTACTGATTTCGCTGTATATCACCGCGCCGCTCGAGTTTTCGACATTCCCGACGGTTCTGCTGGTCATTACGTTCTATCGTCTCTCGCTGAACGTGGCCTCCACTAAACTCATCTTGCAGGCCGATACCGGGACCGCGGGGCTCCAGAAGGCGGGTCCGGTGATCGCCTTCTTCGGTCAGATCGTGGCGGGGAATAGCCCCGTGATCGGCTTCGTGGTGTTTGCCATCCTGGTGTTGATTCAGTTCATCGTCATCACCAAGGGCGCGACCCGTGTCGCCGAAGTTGCGGCGCGCTTCACCTTGGACGCGATGCCGGGTAAACAGATGGCGATCGACGCCGATCTGAACGCCGGTTTGGTCAGCGAATCGGAAGCGCGGTCACGGCGTGCGACGATCGCGCAGGAAGCGGACTTCTATGGCGCCATGGACGGTGCGAGCAAGTTCGTGCGGGGCGACGCCATCGCGTCGATCATCATTACCGTGATCAATATCATCGGCGGCTTTGTGGTGGGCATGACGCAGAGCGGTCTGACTGTGCTGGGCGTGCTCGAGAAATATACGATCCTGACGATCGGTGACGGACTCGTCAGCCAGATACCAAGTTTGATGATCTCGATCGCCGCCGGTATCGTGGTGACACGCGCGTCGGGGGACGCGACACTGGGCAGCAACCTGGTGCGTCAATTCTTCGGCCGCACGGAAGCGTTGTTCCTCGGTGCGGCGGCGCTGTTGATGGTAGCGGTTCTGGGCGCGTTCGTGGCCCCCGGTGTGATCATGCCGTTCAGTACGGTAGGGGTCGCCCTCGGCATCACGGCGTACTTTATGCAGCGCTCGATCAAAGAATCGGACGAAGAAGCGGAACGCGTCCGGGAAGAAGAAGAAGAGGTACCCGAGGGTCCCGAACAAGTCGAGCGGCTGCTGGAAGTGGATCCGATGGAGATCGAGATCGGTTACGCCTTGATCCCGTGCGTGGATACCTCGCAGGGTGGCGACCTGCTCGACCGCGTGTCGGTGATTCGCCGCCAGACGGCTCTGGAACTGGGACTGATCGTTCCGCCGATCCGTATCCGCGACAATATGCAGCTCTCCCCGCGTGCGTACAACGTTCTGATTCGCGGGACACGAATCGCGGACGGCGAGCTGCGCCCCGACCGGCTTCTGGCTATGCACCCCGAAGGGGAACCGACAGCGGAAGAGGATATTCCCGGAATCCGGACATCGGAACCGGCGTTTGGCCTTCCCGCAAAATGGATCGAACCCAGCGAACGCTCGCGCGCGGAAATGGCGGGCTACACGATCGTCGAACCGAGTTCGGTGTTGGCCACGCATCTCACCGAGATCGTCAAGAACAACGCGGACCTTCTCCTCGGCCGCAAGGAAGTGCGGGAACTGGTCGACCACCTTCGCGAGCGGAACGAAGCGCTTGTGGGCGAGCTGCTGGACCAGATCGGCGTGAAGATCGGCACGCTTCAAAAGATTCTTCAGAACCTGGTTCGGGAACGAGTTTCGATTCGCAATCTCGAGCCGATCTTCGAAACGATCGCCGATAACGCCGAAGCCGTGCAGCAGAATCCCGACGCGCTGACCGAATACTGCCGCATGGGTCTGGCGCGCACCATCACGCAGATGTATGTCGACGAAGAGAATCGACTGTCCGTGCTTACCCTGGATCCGCAAATCGAAGCGAAGATTCTCGACGCGATCCAGCGCTCTGCCGGGGCCGGTCTGTTCGCGACGGATCCGGCGTACGCAGAACAAGTCCTGGCGAATGTGCGCGCGGAAGCCGATAAGCAGATCGCCCAGGGGCGGCATCCGATTATCTTGACCACGCCGCAACTGCGGGCGCATGTCCGCCGCATGATGGAACGGCGCGTGCCCGGCATCATCGTTCTTTCGTATAGCGAGGTTTCACCGGACGTTCAGGTTAACCGCTTGGGCACCATCCAGGCCGAGGCGGCGGCTTAGCATGAGAGGCAGAAGATTACGGTATCTCCCCAAAGTCGTGTTCGACTGAGAAGCGCTACCGGACAGGACTTTCGAGAGACACTTTAAGACGGGGCAGAGTCAATAGGGAAGGCAACAGAGGAGAAGAGGAATTGCGAGTCAAGAAATTCACGGCACCCACCATTCCAGAAGCGCTGGCAGCGATCAAGCAAGAGTTCGGTGACGATGCGATGATCATGCACGAACGTGTCTGCCGCAAACCCATCCTCGGTCTCTTCGGTCGTTCGTATGTCGAGATTACCGCAGGCCTCGACGAGCGTGCGGCCCCACCCGGCCCGAGGTTCAGTCAGCAGGCTCCCGGCCCGGGGCTCAGTCCGCACCATCCCGCGGATTCCGCCGCGGAAACGGCGCTGGATACCACCAACTTCGGCTCGCTGCCGAATGGGGATGTGTCGAAGCTGCAAGAGATGGCGCGGGAGATACTGAAAAAGCGGCAAATACCACCGCACCCCGAAGCGGATAAACTGTGGGGATCGCCTCCGCCGATCCAGAACGCAGCGGTCAATACGTTTCTGAAAGCGTCGGACAAGACGGAAGAATCGTTCGCCCCACTCAAGGGCCCCTCCGCGTACGCTCCGGCACCGCTCCTGAACGAGACGGTTCCGCCTCTCGTTTCCGCAACCGCGCCTGCGAGCGGCGCGGACGACGATCGCCTGGCACGGGTCGAAGAACAAGTGAGCGGTCTCTGCGAGTCGTTCAAGACATTCATCGAAGAACAGAAGAGCACGGGTGCAGACGCGGCGCAAAGCTGGATCGATTACCTGACAGAACACGGGATCGACCCGACGTCGGCGCGGAAACTGACCGAGTCCATCCTTCCCGAAGAACGCACTGAGGAACGAGTCCGTGACGCCGTGCTGGCGAGCTTCTCCACGACGGGGCCCATCGAAATCCCTGCCGAAACCGACCGCCCCAAAGTGGTCATGCTGGTGGGGCCGACCGGTGTCGGTAAGACCACCACACTCGCCAAACTCGCGGCAACCTATGCGCTCGCCCTGGAGCCCGGAATCGAACCTCTCCGTGTCGTGTTGGTGACCGCCGACCTGTACCGGATGGGCGCGGTTGTGCAGCTAAAAGAGTACGCAAAAATTCTAAAGACACCGATCGAGGAGATCTACGGCGCGGACGAAGTCCGCGACTGCATCGCGCGGAACCGCGACGCCGACCTGCTGTTGATCGATACCGTCGGTAGCAGCCAACGCAACGAAGACCAACTCGGGGACCTGCTGAAATTGGCGAAGTCGGCGCAACCGTGTGAAGTCCATCTCGTTGTCAGCGCCACGATCAAGGATCGCGATATGGCGGACATGGTCGAGCACTTCGGGATCGTCAATCCGGACGCGCTGATCGTTACCAAAGTCGACGAGACCACAACGCTGGGATCGCTCTATCCCGTGCTGGATAAGGCCCGGATACCGATCAGCTATATCACAACCGGACAGATCGTTCCCGAAGATATCGAGGTGGCGACCCCCGAGGGGCTGGCCACAATGATCTTCGACGAGCACTCTGGCCCGGCCACGGCCGACGAGGCCGTCGAAGAAACCGCTCCCCAAGAGAGCGTTGAGACCGACGAGACGCCGAGTCCGCCGGAGACGAGCACGGCATCGTCTCGGACGCTCCCGGCATCGCCCCCGGATACGATGGGAGGCGATTCGACCTCAACCGTTGAAAACACGGGGAGGATATCCAGCCGACTCGTGAAGTGGATACCCATCCCGATGTGGAGGCTGTCAGTCCCCCAATCGACGACGACGGGACCCCCAAGACCGTGACGCAAGTGGAGACGGTGCCCGATGAATCGTCACCCCCTGAGACCACGGCAGACGATGCGAAGAGAGGCGCGGTTGAGGCGGAAGCGGTCGAGAGCGAGGCCGCTCAAGACGCGACCGAGCCGATTGAAATCTTGACCGAAGAGCTGGCCCCGGCCGCCGAGACGCTTACGGGCGAAGACGGCCGCGCGGAGTTTACCATCTCGCCGGACGCTCCCCTGGGCACGGACGCGCCTGAAGAGAGCGCGACGACCGAATCCAACGACGAGAGCCGCGATGCAGAGGAAGGCGCTGACGCTGTTGTCTCCGAAGTTGTCCCGGCTGTCGAAGCGGAACCGGCCGTTCTCGAAAGCAAAGAGGATTCACCCGAGTCGGCGGACGAGGAAGAACCGGCGAAATCCGTTATCGTTCTGCCCGAGAACCCTCGCATTGCACGCCTCCCTCTGGCGAAACAGACACGTATCATGGCGGTGACCAGTGGGAAAGGCGGTGTCGGTAAGACGAATATCACCTGCAACCTGGCGCTGGCCATGAGCCGTATGGGGAAACGCGTGCTGGTGTTCGACGCGGATCTGTCGCTGGCCAATGTCGACATTCTTCTGGGGATTCACCCGCGCAGTAATCTGAGCCATGTCGTGCGCGGCGAGAAGAGTATGAAGGATATCTTGGTCGAAGCGCAGCCCGGATTTTTCGTTGTTCCCGGGGTTTCGGGTATAGAAGAACTGGCGAATCTTTCGACGGATGCCGTCGACCGCTTGCTGGAGGGTTTTTCGAGTCTGGAAGATGTCGCGGATGTGGTTCTGATCGATACCGCCGCGGGTATTCACCATCTGGTGATGAGTTTCCTGCTCGCCGCCGACCAGGTGGTTCTGGTGACCACCCCCGAACCCACCGCGTACATGGACGCGTACGCGCTGATTAAAGTGCTGATCGGTCACGACCGCGAGAAAGATATCCAGCTGATCGTGAACATGGCCACCAACGATGCGGAAGGCCGGGAAGTGATCCGGCTTCTCTCCTCGATGTGCCGTCAGTGGCTGCAGATCGGGTTCGATACGCTGGGTGTGATTCCCCGCGACGTGGATGTGCTGCAATCGGTTCGCCGGAACGCACCGGTGCTCGCGCACAGCCCGCACAGCGCGGCTGCGAAACGGTTGCGCCATATCGCGGCGACACTGCTGCAAGGCCGTCGCAAAGAGACCCGTGGTGCGGGTCTGCGCGGATTTATGAGCCGTGTGTGGTCTCGATGCTACGTAAGGCGTCTTGATTCGAGCTGTGTGGGCTTGGCGTGTGGGCTGGGACGATACCGTGGGGTTCATCCGGCCGGTTGGGGGATATCCTCTTTGGGTGGAGCGGGTCCGATCACGAAGACGCGGCCCAATACGTCGACCTCGTACATCAAGGACTCGTCGGGGGTCACGAGAATGCGGCCAAAACGGACGGTTGGCATGTGCGTATACCATCTGCCCATCAAGGGAACTTCGCCAACAGCATGAGCGCCGCCAATGAAATCAAGATGAAACGCCCCCCTTCCCTCACGCACAAGTACCACATCGCGCAGATTCGGAAATGCCCAGTACGGCCATGTGCTGGTGGCGGCTGGCTTCTTTCCGAATACCCACGTGACCTCACCCGTCAGGCGAAGTACGCCGACATACGTCGCATCGGCAATCAGTGACATCGATTTCGGATGCTGGGGGACGGTCGCGAGCCGTTCGGCAGTTTCGAGATCGTAGAGCACCCCGCTATCATCGAGAACAATGAAGCGTTCGGGATGAAATGTGTGAACAACGTCGAGGGTTCTGTCGCGTCGGTGTGAGGGCAGAAAACTCAGCGAAAGGTGGGTGAACCAATCGACGGAGTGGGTACGGGGCGGCGCACCGTCAATCCTCGGAATCATTGTTTTTGGAATCCCATAGCGCGCTACCGTCGTGTAGGATGGCCGGTCCGCATCGTCGAGGTTCAGCCGGAGCCGGTCCGCGAATCGATCTTCCCACAAACGGATCGCGTCGCCATCACTGTCCATCGCTAACGCCATGGCCTTGGGACCGGTGCGGCTTGGGGGAGCGTTGGGATTCGCAGCCCGGTCTTCGACGATCCTCTTGAACCGATGGTTCTCCCACCGCCAGATATCTCCCCAGACGTCAAGGAGGACAAGACGCCCCTGCGTGAGCGGGTCCAACTGCGCGTCGACGAACACGGCCGTGACCCGCCCGCCACTCGGTTCGACCGCCTGGGCGCGCATCAAGAACTCTTCGTTAAAATGAGCGGGCGGCCCCTCACCCGCTAACGGGTTGGTCCTGAGAATTGCGGCTAACTCATAGGATTCCGAAGGATCGTAACGATCCATGACCCAGATATGGTGCCGGAGGAAACCGGGGACGGTTCGATCGAGAAGGAGATTGTTTGACAGAAGAAACGGAATCACTAGGCAGTGGGATGCGAAGGCGATGGCCCGGAGGCGTGCGCGGCGGTTTTCAACACTGCGTCTTCGTACGGCGAACCAGGTGAGCCCCAAAGCGGTGGCGGGACCCGCGAAGGTGTAAAGATCCCAATCCCACGGCAGTCCCAGTTCCGGATACCACCAGAAGACAAAGAGGACGCTGGGCAGAACCAGTGTGGGCACAAACCAGCGTGTGGCGACGGACCACGGATTCGCCCGCGTTAGATCTTGCCAGCCACCGGCCAGCGCGATCAGGAGCGCGAAGACCCCTGGGGTCCCGACCATGCAGAGTGTTTGGACCTTGCCCAACAGGAGACGATCATTGAACAGGCGTCCCCACGGGACGGCTTCGCCTCCGCCTCTGCTGAAGAAGAGCAGTCGGTTGAACGCCGCCTTGACGACGCCGATGGGAGGGACCAGCCAACAGACCAGGAGTACGGGGATGGCCAAGCCGAGCGCGGGGAGAATCCATCGCATGGCGGGGTGCTTCTTCATGGGTCCAACAAGACTTCCGGTGGTGCGGCGCGTGCTCCAGAGCAAGTAGAGCAGAGCCGGTAGATAGAGCGCGCACCAGGCCGCCGCCGCAACCGCCAGCGATATGGTAAGACAGGGCGCCCAGAGCGGTATCCGCACCCGAGTGCGTCTCGTATCCGCCGTTTCGTCCAGCGATTCCAAGTAGGCGATGCAGACCGTTACGGCCACCAGAGCGAAGGACCAAGACATGGTGTAGATCTCGATATGGCCGAACCAGAGCAGTGTGCTCATCGATCCGCAACCGATCAGCCACCACCATACGCCTTCCTCACTCCCCCAGGCCCAGAGACAAAACCAGAGCAGGAAAGTGGCGGTTATCGCGCCCACACAGACACTCTCGAACTGAAGCCGTGCGGGGATTTCGATCCACCACGTGTCCGCGAAGAGCTCGCAGATAAATGTCTTGAACCATGTGCTGAGAGGGGCGTAATCGGACCAGATGCTGGTGTTGTATTGATAGCGTGAGGCGACGAGGTCGCCATCCCCCCACTGCAAATGAATCGACCGGCACGCCCAGAGAGATAGCCCTGCCGCACCGGCGTAGACCGCACTGGTCACCCACGGCCGCTCCCACCAGAGGGAGCGTAACCGCTCCGCAAAGGTCTCGATCCATCGTTCCGGCCTTGCGAGAAGATCGTTCAGCAAGAGAATCGCGAGAAGAAAGGCCAGCCCAGTCTGTAAGACCCAGGGTTGCGTGCCCAGCGGATCCGCGAGCCACCACCAGTACAGACGGGTTTTGATGGGCAAAAACCAGGGAGAAAGCCCGTGTGCAACGAGAAGTAATGCCAGCAACGCCCGCGTTCGTAATCTCATGATTCCGTATGTAGCTTCAAAGTATGGCTACTGGTTGGCAGAGTCAAGAAACCGGCTTCGGTAGGTGATTGATCTTCTGGGAGAGCTGGAGCATAATGCCCATGAATTAGAATCGGGCCTCCGGGAGCCGGGACGTCTTCCGAATTGCCCCTTCTGGAGGAGAATCGAAAGTCCAAATGGGGAATCCAGATTATAGGGGATTTCCCCTCCCAAAACGGGTAATTTTCCGGGTTGTTTTATCGTCGATAAACGCGCATGGTTGCCATCTTGAATCGGCGTTTGTTCGGGCAGGGGGTAAGTTCGATGAGTCTCTTTCAGAGAATCTTCATTTCGAGTGTTGCAATTTCTGTTGTTGTATGCAGCACTCAATCCGCATTAAGTGAGGTGATTCACGTCTCGCTGAACGCAACCGGCGACGCTAGCGGCTCCAGTTGGGAGAACGCCTGTACCACAGTCTCCAGTGGGCTCGATGCTTCAGTCTCGGGCGATGAGGTTTGGGTTGCCTCGGGGAGATATCTGGAAGACATCGAAATGAAGCAGGGTGTTGCTCTTTACGGTGGGTTCGGGGACGTTGAGGAGACCCGTGAGGAGCGGGACTGGGCGGCGAATGAAACCATCCTTGACGCCGGAGACGAAGAAAACGGGCACGGTGGCGTAAAGGGTGCCGACAACGCGATCCTGGATGGCTTTACCGTGACCGGAGCGGAGTGGAGTGGCGTTTCCTGCGGGGACTCATCTCCAGAACTGACCAACTGCCTAATCGCTGAGAATTCAGGTAGCGGGGTGTACTGTGGAGACGGAACTTCTCCGACGTTGATTAACTGCACAATCACACGGAATACCGGTTCCGGGGTATATTGTTATGAGTCCACGCCCACGCTAGCCAGCTGCACGATCAGTATGAACCTGGGCGACGGGGGAGTAGTCTGCCACGGTTCTTCTTCTCCAGCGCTTGTCAACTGTATGATCACGAGGAATACGGGAGACGGGATCTTCTGCGCTGAGGGCTCTTCTCCAACACTGACCAACTGCACCATCACCGCGAACTCGGGTCGCGGGATGTTCTGCTGGGAGTCCACACCCACACTGACCCACTGCACGGTCGCTGCCAACATGGGCGGGGGAGTTATCTGCAGTGGGGGCTCCTCTCCGACACTAACCAACTCCATCGTCTGGAATCCGGGTAATGATATCACATGTGACGCTCTCGTCGCTTACAGCTGTATTCAAGGAGAGTGGCCCGGCGAAGGCAACATCAACACCGATCCGCAATTCATGAATCCAACCAACGGAGATTTTCACCTGCAAAACGGTTCACCGTGCATTGACACAGGCCTCGTGTCCGCAGCGCCGAACACAGACACGGAAGGA
>CAYTDF010000038.1:0-16778 GCA_964436365.1 uncultured bacterium
CCGCGAGTGATTGGCTTATCCGCTCCAAGAGAAGGAAGTTCTGCGAGCCCGTAAGAATGAACTGGCCGCGCTTTCGCGTGCTGTCCACGATGACTTGAATGTAGGAGAACAAGTCAGGCACACGCTGCACTTCATCCAGAATGACTCCTTCAGAGAAACTCCGCAGAAAACGGTTTGGATCCTCCTGAGCCAGTTCGCGATAATCCGGGCGCTCGAGAGAAACGTAGGCATAGTCAGGGAAAAGCATTTGGGCGAGAGTTGTTTTTCCGGACTGCCGAGGGCCGGTGATTGACACAACCGGGTATCTCTCTGCCCTTTGTCGTATCTGGTTTTCGATCTCCCTGTGAATGAGCATAGATACACTCTATCATGGTTTGGACAATTTGTCAATCAAATTGCAATATTGTCCAATCTGAAGGTGCTCGAGATTCACCAGTCCACGGTTTCTCGTTCGAGATACAGAAGAAGACCGAGGAAGCCACCGAAGAAGGAGCGGATGAAGAGCTGGAGCTGTAGGTGGCCGGGATCGTCCGTCCAAAAGCCGAACAGCTGCATGGGGAGATGAGAGTAAACCAGTATGAAGGCGAAAAAGCCGGTGACGAACGAACCGATCGCGCCGATCTTGAAGTTGCGCAGGGCAATGGCCAGGATGGGCGCGACTATCGCGTAGCTCACCACGTTGTCCTTATACAGTAGCGGTGCGAGCAGGTAGTCCGACCGGGCAAGGAGCAGCGCCGGTAGAATGGCGAAGGCGAGGAAAAGAAAGATAGCGGTCAAGGACCCGCGTAGCGCCGGGCCGAGCACGCTCCGAAAAAGGCCGCTCCCCACCAGCCATGGCCACCGCGGGCGAAACGCCTTATCGAAATCCATCGAACCGCAAAGCGGACAGACCTTGTGCCCCTTCGGAAGCGGCCGTCCACATTGCAGGCAGTTCAGCATCGTATCGGTCTCCGTCCTCTGTCCGAGTCAGCGCGCCGCTTCCCAGACAGTTCCCGGGACTACACCTCGTGCGGCGTCGGTCACATCATCCATCCGATTCGCGGGGGCGATGTTGTCCCGGCGTCGAAGGATGTGGCGGTAGCGTCCCTCCGTTAATCTAGTTCGTTCGGGTTCTTTTGACCACAAAGGTGGCGCCGCCTTCCTCCGGCTTTCACGCCAGGCCCTCCGGTCGAGAAGATCGATTCGTCCCTTTCGCAGACGTATCCAGAGCAGGTCGCCGGTGCGCAACGCGGCGATCGACCCTCGCTCGAAAGCCTCCGGAGTGATGTGCCCCACCGCCGCGCCATAGGTGACGCCGGAATACCGGCCGTCGCTCAACAACATGGTCATCCGGCGCAGGAGCGTGCTGTTGTTGATGTGGTGCATGGGCGTGAACATCTCCGGCATGCCGTACGCCTTTGGGCCGAGTCCGGCGACGACCAAAGCAATCCGTAGAGTTCCCTCTTCCGCCATGGCTTCTAGGAGGGCGCGCTTCCCGCGTCCTTTCGGTTCGGTCTTGGGGCTGCCGTGGAACCTCTGGATGATGCGGAGATCCTCCAGTGTGAGCCCCTTGCAGCGTGCCAAACTGGTCAGCGGGTCTTCGGTCAGAAGCGCGCGCGTGGCTTCGTCTTCATCTTGGAAATACCAGACTGCGGCGGCGATGTTGTCGAACGCGTCTAACTGTGCGTTGGGCATTCCGGCGATCTTGACCACGGCGGTCTCGAAGACGTTGCCGCGCAAGAGTTCGATGCCCGACTCGTACCGCAGGGGTTCAGTGGGGACGATACGATTCTTCTGGACCCGGGCCGCCGATGCGCGTTTTCCCCGGCCGAGCCGTTTGGCCCAACTCGTTCCGGTGACCGTCATCGCATCGGTATCGACCGGTACCCCGTGGCGTTTCAATTCGTAGATCAGGCTGGCAACGCCCATCGATTCGCCACGCTGGACCTGTTGGGCCCATGCGAAAATATCGCGTCCCTGGGTTAGGCTGTAATCGAGAAGATCGGGGATTGTGTGTTCGCGCCGGATACGGGTGATGTCGTGGACAGAGGTTTGCCGCCCCGCATACGTCCGTGCGGCGGCCAAGTGCATCATCAGATTGGTGGAGCCTCCGGCTGCGGCGTGCACGCGGACCGCGTTGGCGAAACCGCCCCGGACGAGGACGGAGACAGAAGCGTCGTCGCGATCCAGGATGTGGAGAAGCGCGTGGCAGGCTTTGTCGATCGCTTCGAACGATGGCGGTTCGGGCAAGAGTTCCAAAGCCGGGTGCACCAGCCCCAGCGCGCTCATGGCCAGCCGCGACGAGTTCCCCGTGCCGTTGAACGCGCAGATTCCGCCGTCGGGATGACAGGTGTGCGCGGCCAGCTCCAGTTCGATGGATTTATGTTTGCGAGCGTTCAAGATTCCGGCTTCCCGGGCGCGGATCAGAACGCCCTGAAATGCCTGGTTGGAGGCGCACTGCAGGATGTGTTGCATCACCGACTCGATTTCGTCACCGATCTCCGGCCGGTCCATCTTCCGCGCGCTGTCCGCGATCTCGTTGAGTTTATTCGCCAACGGCTTGGGAATCGTCCCGCCTCGCAAAACATGGGCTGGGGCGAAGCTGGCCGCGACGGGCGCTTCGCCACGGTGTCGACGTACCACATCTAGATGTGCCAGTCCCGCGCAGACCGCGAATGGGGTTTTGTCGCATCCTTGGATCACGAACGCGCCGTGATACGAATGCGCCTCCATCTGATTGAGCACCATGGCCGCGACGAGGTTGCGTGATTGAAGCGAGTAACACATGCCGAGATTGCTCTGGGCCGTGCCATCGCAAAGGACGGGAATGCCGAAAGAGAAGGGGACCGCACCCCGCCGCCACAACGAGGCCGCCGCAAGGCGTGTGGTTTGGCTATCGACGATATGCGCGGGATGGTCCTGGGACCCCCCGACGATCGCGATTCTCGGCGCGCCACGGTCGAGTCGGCGCACGACCTCCCCTTGGTCGTAGACGAGTTCCGGGATATCTGCATTGCGGAAGTCTCTTCCAGCGGCGGCGTCCAGAAGCGCGGTCACGGTGACCGGCTCGTTCGCCTTGCCCTGGACGTTATCCCGGTACGGATTGATCTCTTGGCGGAGTCGCTTGGCGTTCATGCAATTCAGCTTACCGCATGAAAGCCCAATGCGGGATGCCCACTCGACCCAGTTGGATGGAGCGGTTGCCGGAATCGGCGGGCATGCCGGCGACTGAATGGCTCGAGTTCGTCGATCGGTTGAGGCCAAAGACTCGATTCCGAAGGCGATTGATCCCCTGGGTGAGCCTCACTACAATGCTCGAAGATCGAGATCGGACCTCCAGGGCCGGGGTATCTCTTCGATTGCCCCTTCTGAAGGAAAGCAGAGAGCCTCAATGGAAATCCAGGATTCAATGTCATGCCCAGACTTATGTATCTGATAGTATTTGTTTCAGCACTGATTGGCGTCTCGTCGCCCGAAGCATCGGACGAAAGGCGGGCTGGCGGTCCTTTGCTCGCGAGTCGAACCGAAACGGGAGGAACGGCGATAAAGCTGCATGAGACGCCGTGGACAGTCAACGGTCAGCCACTGTTGGGGACCTATGGCGCCGGTCGTCTCGAAGACTTGCAACGGGTCAAGAAAGTGGGCATGAACGTTGTCCTCGGTGGGAAGAGAGAATTGGACGTAACGACACCGGAGGGACGCTTCTGTCTGGAGAATGGTATCAAAGTTCTGTGCCACCTGACGCATCCCATCTATCACGGAGTGCGTCTGCGCGATGAAGTATCGGCCCATGCGACGGAGATTCCTCTCACCTTTCTGAGCGGCCGTCACGATCGAGCGTCTCACGTCATTCAGCTTGACGATGAGGTCATACTCTATGAGGAAATGACGGAGACCGGCCTGGTCAATTGCCGGAGAGGCTATAACGGCACCACGCCAGCGATACACCAAGAGGGTGTTATCCTTTTCTGGCCGGAGGAGTGCGCCGCCGCCGTCGAAGAGATCAAGGGCTCACCAAACCTGTTGGGCTATTACCTATTGGATGACAGCCCTGGCGATGCCGTGTCGGCGCTTCGGGCCTCCTATCGGATAATTCGTAAGTTGGATAAGGATCCCTCACATCTCGTGTGCGCCGGGTATGGCGACGCGGGTTCGATCGCCAATCTTGCGCCTGGCGTGTGCGACATGATGGTCTTTTACTGGTATCCAGTCTCCACCAAGCGCTATCACCGCGAGCAAACGAGCGGCGAAGTGCAGCGGATGCTGAGCGAAGCGCGCGAACGTGTTCCCGGGATTCCCTTCATCGGTATCTACCAGGCCTTCGACGGCACTGCGGCGGAGACCGGACAAGGGGCTCCCACACCCGCGCAGCTTCGCGAACAGATGGAGGACTTCGTTCGCGAAGGCGCATCCGGTCTTATTGCGTTTATCTGTTACGCCAAATCCCTCCCGGGCTGGGCTACCCTCGAGGGGCTCGCGCCCGTCATCCAAGAAGTCAACCGGGAAATCCTCACGACGGGGGCGCTTCACGTTCGTCCCGAGACCGAAGCGATGAAGCGGACACGTATCCAGCCCACAGGGTACTGGAAGACGCCACAGCCTCTTCCCGGCGTCGTGCCGGCCTGGCATGTGTTGGGACCCTTCGCCGATGTGAAAGGCGAGAAGCTTGACGCTACGTACCCACCGGATGAGGGCGTCGACGAGAGCGCGGTCTATCCCGTGAAGTTTGGATCGGCCCGCTGGCGGGTTTGGGAGACGACAGGCGGTATCTTGGGGCTGTCAGATATTTATGGCGGGCCACACGTCAAGAACTGCGCGGCCTACACGTTCTGTGACGTGACCAGCCCCATCAAGCAGACGGTCCAGATGCGTATCTGCACTGACGACGACGCGACTGTCAAGCTGAACGGGAAGCAGGTGTATCGCCACGATGGAACCAGAGGAGTCGAGTACGACAAGGAGATCGTCCCCCTCACGCTGCCCGAGGGCAAGTCACGCATTCTTGTGAAAGTCCACAATCGCGCGGGCATGTGGGGCCTATTCATGCGCTTTACGGATTTGCAGGGAGCCCCCTTGAATGGATTGGAGTTCTCCCCCACGCACAGGTGGCCGCAGTAATGAAAATAATAATTAGCATGTATTAACAAATAGAACCGATATCCGTCAACTCGATGAGGGATCGACCGTCAACGCTCTATACGACGATTTCGGAGCCGGGTTCCAATACGATGGTATCCTGGGGCCGAATCTCGAACGGCGCCTCGAGGATCACACGCGATCCGCTTCGTGCACGAATGGCGACTCCACCGGGTTGCGTAACGATCCGTCCGCTGAAAGTCACCACGGAACCGTCGGTGGCATCGATGCCCGCGACGGATTTATGTGCGACGACCTCGCAGTCGCGAACGTGCAGTTCGCTCTCACGGCATTGCACACCGCCGTCGAGGCCCATGTTACAGATCGCGCATTCGCGTGCGCCGGAAGCCGATATCGCAGCCTGCCCCTCGGGTGCGACGAGCCGGGTTACATCCGTGCCCCGTCCGACGAGTTGCGTGCGTTCCGCCAACGGCAGTGCGCGCGTGAGGGTGACGTTGCCTTCCGCCAGCGCCAACGGCGCCGACTGGTTGAAGAGCTGAGCCTACGCTCGATGGCATCCAGTAAGGCGGCTTCATCCGTGCCGCGCACGGGAATCCCCTCGAGAACGCCAAACAGACGTGCGATATCTCGTTCGCGCCAGCCCGAAACCACCGACCGCAGGTCGACTTGCTCGAACTCGTGCTTGCGACGATAAATCAAATATCCAAACGCGCTCGCTGAAACTGCGGCGGTACCGCTAATGCCAAACGTAATCGGTCCAATGTTCTGGGAAACCCAGGTTAAGATATCCGGTGTCATGGGGTTACACCTCCGACGATTCTTTACGTGCTTGTTGTAACTCGCCAAATCTCGAAATCATCTGACGAACGATCCCCTCAACGGAGACGTCGTCATCACGGCGGATTTGGAGAGTCGGACTGGAGGGTCCCCCTCCCTGAAGGAAAAGATCCATACCCAAAGCAAAGTAACGTTTAATAGAAAGCTCACCCGCGATGCGGATCAGCACAAGGTCTTCGTTTCTTGGAACGGCTTCCCGTTGGACAATCGCACGGCTTCCACGCCAGATGCCGAGCCCGGCGTAAGTATCGCCTTCGATGGCGACCGCGTCGTATTCCGCGTCCTCATCCAGCCAGCTGGAGGGGAGTTCGACCTGCTCGCCGGTTGTTTTGGCGATCAGCTCTTCCGCGCCGTCTTCGAGAATGGCCACAACGGGTACTGTGCGCAGTCCGGGGCCGCCGACCGGCTGAGCCGGCGTCACCGGTGTCCCTGCCGTTTCGTCGCCTTGCAGGACAGGGGGATGTTTCCGGTGTTGGACCATCTCCTTGGCTTCGTCGATCGCCGACTTCAGCAAGGTCATGGTGTTTTCGGGATCGTTGATGTTCTCGATGACTTGCTGGCGTAGTTCGGTCTGCTCGTCGAGGATCAGGATATCCTCATACAGCCGGATTCTCTCATACAAAACGCCGAGGAAGGCCAAGCCCACGGAGGGCTCACCACCGAGATAGTCGAGTAACCAAGCCTGCATTTCGATTCGCGAACGCAGGATCGGAGCCCGTTGCCCGGGCTTGGACCAGTCACCGCCACCGAACCCGGCCACGAACATGCCTTGCGAGGCTTCTTGCTCCGTACGTTTGAAAAGGTCGGACAGCTCCTTTTCAACCGAACGCCAAATCAAGCGTTCTGGGACAAGAACGTGGTTACCGGAAACCGCGTACCCGAGTTTGCGCGTGGCTTTGACGAGGCTTTGATGCTCTCGTTCGTATTCAGCCGCTTCTCCAAACTCACGGGCCGCACTCTCTTCAAGACGGAAGACCTCGGACATGCGCGATACGATACGCTCTTGCGGAGGGGGCTTCAATCCGGATTCGATCTGTGCGATGTAAGGGGGAGAGAGCTTTAGCCGGTCACCTAGTATCTGCTGTGTCAAACCAGCCTGGGCGCGGTAATCTTTTAGTAACTCAGCGAATGATCTCACGGAGAAGCTCTCCTTGCCTAACCTAGTAACTTATATTCAGTTTAGCAAAGTTCCGAGAAAATGCAACAAATTGATCAATTTTGTTATTTCCTGATCCCGCTTAACTTCGAGAGTTCGGAGCCATCGAGGCCGAGTGTGAAGTCGCATGGTAAGGGGCAGAACCGCGTTTCCAGGAACTCTCCCGAGATCTTTACCTGCTCAGGTAAAGATCTCGGGTGGCGTCTCTTCGCCCAACTCGCCGTCTGGCCGTTGGGATGGGAACTCATCCCCTTGGCTCGTGTGGCGCTGTGGTAAGATCCCACCACAAATCGAGCTGAGGAGCACACGCACATGAACTTATTTTCCGGCACCCGCCTAGTTGTTGGGGTATTTCTGCTGACTCTCGTGAGCGGCACCGCGTTTGGGGAGACCCTATGGAAGATCGGTGAGACAGATGGCACCCACGCCGAATTTGCCATGTACGGCAAATATCAACCCTACCCCGATCTGTTCCCCAACGACGTCAACTTCGAGATCGGCGAGTCTAGTCCGGCCAAGGACTGGTGTGGGCTCCAGCCCGGGCCCGTCGACGCTTGGGCCGGAAGTAAGAAACATCCGTTCACAGTGAGGTTCAAACTCCCCAAGGTGAAGAAAGATGTCTATCTGCTCCGTATACGGCTTGCGGCCAACCATCCCGACAATCCCGGCGCGCTCGATATCTCGGTCAACGGCGAACCTACCGCCGTCCGGCTGCCACACGCCGGGCATATCGACGCTTGGGGCAACCCCTCGCTCGGTAAACCGTTCGCGATCGATCTCCCGATTGCGCGTGCGGCGCTCAGACGTGGCGCGAACAGCGTCAGCTTCACGGGGAACGGTTCTTGGCTGATTTGGGATAGTGTCGCCCTGGCGCGTGTCGACGAAACGGAACTGCCCTGGGCCGACGCGGAATCGATCCGTGTCGACGTCAAGCCTTTCTTCGTCGAATCGGACGGAGTGCTGAAACAGCCCGCGCGAATTACGATGACACTGCTCCGTCCATTGGAAAACGGCGAACTGGTGCTGCGTCACTCCGGCGGGACACAGACCATCCCCATGGAGAACGCCAACTTCGGCGCGGTCGATATCCAAACCGAAATACCCGAGATCACCGAACCGGGTACCCTGGATTTCGAACTGCGGAAGGATGGCCAGACGCTCGTCTCCAATCGCGTCGATGTTACACCGGCGCGCAAATGGACCATTTACGTCGTGCCCCAGGCGCATGTGGATGTCGGCTATACGGACCTGCAGGAACGCGCGATGGAGGTGCATCGCAAGAGCAACGACGACGGTTTGGAACTCTCCGAGAAATACCCCGAGTTTGTCTGGAGCGTCGAATCGAGCTACGTCATGCAAGACTGGATCAAGACCCGCCCGGAGGCGATGGTCAAGCATTTCTTCGAACTCTCCAGGAAGGACCGGCTGGGTATTGAGGCGTTCTATGGCAACGTGCTGACCGGCCTGCTGAGCGACGAAGAGGCGTTTCGGTCACTCTATTACGCGAAGGAACTCTCCCGCGAATACGGCTCCCCATTTAAGAGCGCCACACTGACCGACGCGCCTTCGCACATCTGGTCGGTGCCCACGGTGCTGCGTAAGAGTGGCATCAAATATCTCAGCATGGGTATCAACGGCACTCGCGCGCCGCTGTTGCGGGAAGGACTCGAAGAGCGCTCGCCGATCTGGTGGGAAGGTCCCGACGGATCGCGTATTCTTGCGTATTTTCACGATCACTATGCCGGTGCGGGGCGGATCGGTCTCACCAACGCTTGGCCGGGGCAATACGATCCGGCGGTCGGGCTCGCGGAGGCCGAAGCGCGGATTCCCGGGCTCTTGAATCGCTACGACCGGCCCGACTACCCCTTCAACTCCATTCATATCCACGGCGCTTATGGCGATAACCGCCCGCTGGGTGAAGAACTGCCGAAAACGGCCCGCGCGTGGAACGACAAATACGCCTACCCCAAAATCGTTTTCGCGAATAACTACAACTGGTTCTCGATGATCGAGGAGAAGTACGCCGACGAGTTGAAAGTCGTGCGCGGTGACGGCGGCGCTTTTTGGGAGGACGGTGCGGGCTCTTCCGCGCGGGAAACCACCGTGAACCGGCAGAGTCAGCAAGAGGCTCACCTGGCTGAGGCGTTGCTGGCGGGGCTGCACGCGCGCGGCAAAATTACCGAGGATTACCGTCGGTCATTCACGGACATCTGGCACGATATCATTCTCTACGACGAGCACACCTGGGGCGCGCACAACTCGATCGCTAAGCCCGACCTGCCCGAGGTTCGCGAGCAGTACCGCTATAAGGCCGAGTTTGCGAATCGCGCCTCCCGGAATGTAAAGCCGCTACTGGAAGAGGCGCGCAAACGTCTGGGCCTGAAGGCCCGTGCCCGCAAGGCCAAGATGACGCTGGATGGGGACACGCTCGCGACGCCGTTCTATACGGTCACCTTCGACCGTGACAAGGGCGGTATCTCGAGTATCGTCGAGAAAGATACGGGCAGGGAACTGCTCGATCCAAAAGCGCCGTATTTATGCGGACAACTTGTCTACACCAAGGGCGGGCAGAACCCGCCGTACGAGATACAGACCTCCACCTTCCGAGGTCTCTATCTCACCGACAAGGGCGCGCAGCTCTGGCTCGAACATCCGATGATGCCGCAGATCGTGTTGACCCTGACCGCCGACGCGAAGGAGAAGCGGCTCGATTTCAACGTCTCCATCGAAAAGGTGCTCACGTATCGTAAGGAGGGCGTCTATGTCGCCTTCCCGTTCGCGGGCCAGCAACCGACCGTCGACTACGCGGTGGCAAACGCTGTGGTGCGTGCGGATCGGGATTGGCTGCCGGGTTCCTGCAAGGATTGGTTCACGCTGCAGAACTGGCTCAGGGTACGTAGCGGCAACGCCGACACGGTCTGGGTCACTTACGACGCGCCGTTGATCAACATGCAGGGTATCAACTCCAACAAGTGGCTCCATGAACTCAAAATCGAGAACGGCCATGTCTACGCTTATGTGATGAACAACTACTGGTTCACCAACTATAAGGCCGGGCAGGGCGGACGGCACGACTTCCGTTTCTCGCTCACCAGCGGGGCCGAAGTCGACAACGCCGACGCGTTACGTTTTGGGCGCGACTGGACACGGGCTGAGCGTAAGGCGTTCGATAACATGGTTTCGGTGAGTCCGGCGTCGGTTGTCGTTAGTGCCTTCAAGCGTGCGGAGAGCGGCGAGGGGTATATCGTCCGCTTGCGCGAGATGAGCGGCACGCCTACCGAGGCGCGCTTGCGTGTGCCCGCAGTGAAAAATATCCGTACGGCGCATCTTACCGACGGCGTGGAAGATAACCTCTCGAAACTCTCGGTCGAGAAAGGTATCGTCCCGGTCAATCTAAAAGCCTGGGATGTGGTGACTGTAAGAGTGGAGTGAGGGGGCGGAGTCCCTCACCCATACGTGCGGATTTCGAAAAGGTTGGCGGTGGGGCCGCCGTTGGTGGCGTCGATCCGGAGGCGGATGCCGTCGACGGTCTCCGGGTCGAAGCGGTGAACGCGCTTGCGATAGTAATTGCCCTCGACCTTGAGTAACGGTTTCGAACTCTCACCGTGCAGCGCGAGGAGCTCGTAATCGCGCGCTGTCTCCGGCTGCGGCCCCCGGAACGTATCGCCTCCCTGCACGCTGGTGTGGGATAGACACAGACGGCGATTGAGACCGGTATCGAACGTCAGATGAACCTCCCGCACGCGTTTCGGCTCGTCGAACCGAAGTTCGATCCAGGGCGAACCGTCGCCTTCCGCCGAGCGCCATTGGTTTGAGCGCGTGTAGACCCGCCGCGTGATGCCGTTGGTCGCATTTTCCGGTGTGGTCTCGCCCGAGAAAACGGACGAGGCGCGGACAATCGACTTCCGGGCGAAATCGTAGGGATCCTCATTGACGCCGCCGATAATATAAGCGTCGTTCTTCAGCAGCAGCTGTTGCAGCTCCTTGATGCCATCGCGGCGTAACTCGCGGGGGATACAACCGTGTTCCGCACACAGCGCCGCCGCAGTCCCGACCGCCATGCCCATCACGCTGCCGGTCGACATCACCCGCGTGCTGCCGAATCCGACGTGGCTGGCGCTGATGTTTCGTCCCGCAAAAAGAAGATTCTGGATATTTCGCGAATAGAGAGAGCCGAGCGGGATGTTGTAAAGCGGCACCCAGGTCTGATCGCACGGCGGCTCGGAACTCCATATCCCCTTGGCGGGATGCAAATCGATCGGCCAGCCGCCGTACGCGACGCCGTCGTCGAACGTCTCTCCGCGCTGTATCTCCTGCTGAATAAGAACATGGTCGCCCATAAAGCGGCGGCTTTCACGCTTGCCGGGGATCGCACCCACCCAATCGAGAGCCCAATTTTCGCTGTCCGGGTACTTGCCGCTGTTCTTGATGTGGTCCCAAATGCCCAACGCGGCCGCGAGTAGCTCGTCACGTATGGCTTCGTTGTCCTTGATGGTGTTTAGCTCGCCGCCATACGAACACCACCAGAACCCCCATTCCCAGCCTTCGATCTTCCGGTAAGGCAGACCCGCTTTCGGAATCTCGCGTATCCAATAGGGCGGCTCGTACGGCATGGGCCGGTCGTATTCCTTGGTCATAAACAGCAGCGCGCTGCCGAGCGTATCGTTGTCGGCCTCGGATGGCGCGAACGACTCTCCGTATAGACTGTGCGCTTCGCGGCCATGCCGGTACTCCGCCCCCGCCTCCGCCCCCAAACGTCCATCACCGCTGCAGTCGATGAACAGACCGGCGCGCAATGTCATGACATCTTCTGTGCTGGGCCGGGAGACAAGCGCCGCCGCGATCTGTGTCTCGGAAGCCATCTCCACACCGAGACAATGCGTATTCAGAAACAACGTCAGGTTCGGTTCGCTACGGGCCCATTCGTACAGAAGCAGGTCCCAGATGTTGTAGCTCTTTTGAGGATTGCGGATGGCTTCTTCGAGGCGCAGTTCTTCGATCAGCCCGCTCTCACGCGAGTCGGTATCTTTACGCCGTCCGAATGCGTCCGCACCCAAGACATGGAGCCGTACCTCGCTGGAAGAGTTGCCACCCAAGACCGGCCGGTCCTGTACCAGCGCCACTCGTGCGCCGTTGCGTGCCGCCGAGATCGCCGCGCTCACACCCGCCAAGCCGCCGCCAATGACGACCACATCGTAATCGAGCCGTTTGTGCGCGGTTATCTTGCTGTGAGCGACGGGCAGGGCTGTGCCCGCCGAGGGTTCGTCCGTCGCCGCGCGTGCGGAACCCGCACCGAGCGACCCGGCGACCGTCGCGCCGCCCGCGGTTTGCAGAAAAAGACGGCGAGAGCATTCGGGTGTCGGCTTCTTGGATGTCATACGCGTTTTCTCCATGGAGTTTGCCCCGATCCCATTCACGGCAGCATATTCCGCATCCATTCCGCGGTCTGTCCGCCGCAACGAAAGATATCGCCGGGGCTGATCAATCCGTTACTGGTCTGATAGAAGACCATTTCAGGAGTGCTCGTGTTTTGCGGCACAGGATATTTAGGACTTCCGTAGCTATCGATCTGATCCGGCCCCACACTTTCGATAATCCACATATCGGCTTGGGTTGTAGGGTCGACGCCCGGATATTTTTTCGGCGTGTATTCGTATTTCTGATCGTACGTGTTTCCCGTGTCGCCTTTCTTCGTCACTTTAGCGAAGATGTCCTCGACCAGTTGCACGGAATTGAGATATGCGACGGGGGTGGTCAGGTCGTTATACGCGCGATACTGGTTCCAACTCCCACTGCTGCTTCCGTACGAATAGCCCATGAGATAGGTGCTTCGGTCGGTGCGATACATCTCGTTCGCCGTCTCGAACGCCTTCATGTTTGCCACCACATTGGTGACTTTCGCTCTCAACTGGGCGTTTCTGAAATTAGGGACCGCGATTGCCGCCAGGATTCCGATAATCGCCACAACGATGAGCAGTTCGATCAGCGTAAACCCGGTCCGCGGAGGTTTGCCCTTTTTCATGGTGTCTCCTCTCGACGTGGCGCCATTCAGCGAAGTGTCTTGATTTTCTGAACCAGACCGGTCTTGCCGTACCGTTGTTCGAGACGCTTCATCACCTTGTAGCCGGTACCGTAAGGATCATCGTTGCGCGCCGCCAACTTGGCAAGCACCTTTTGGTATCCCTTGGCTCTCAGAATCCGCGCGGCGGTCCACTGCGCGAAACCTTCGCGTACGCGTAGCGACTGACCGCTGGGGCAGTTCTCCGACTGCCAGGCATGGGTCAGCTCGTGCACGGCGGTCTCCAGCATCATCTCCTTGGGCATGCCGTACAACAGGAAGACCGTGAACTCGTCTCCCTTTTGCCGGAACAGCCCCAGCTCGGACGCGGATAACGGGCTCCCGTTGTCGTCGGTTCGGCGGGAGATGGAGGCCGCGATTTTCCCGTTCTTGTTTTGTTCTTCGAGCACCAGTTCGATGTCGTGCTGGATGACCATTCCCAGGTGTTTCTTGAGCAGCGCGCGGGCTTCGTCAAACACTTGCTTGGCTTGCGGCCGCTTCAGGATTCCACGTCGCTTACAATCGTCACACATCGCCCGGCCGTCGGGGAACTTCCAATAGGTGTCGGTGACCGGACATCCGCAGGCCGAACATGCGGGCCGGGTTTCGACGCAATGCGTGCAGAATTCACCCGACTCGAACTTGAGCGAATAGCGATCTCCGACGATCGCTTGCCCGCATGCCCGGCACTTCGGCAGGGTGGCTCGGCATTTCGGGCAGAGTCCTTCACTGTCGACCTGGCCGCGTGGGCTTGGAAGTCGGCAGTGTTTGCATTTTGGGGTGGCGGCGTAACACCGGTTGCAGTACACGTCCCCGTTCTGTTTGTCGACGACGTGTTGGCCTTGGACACGTTTACCGCAGAGCTTGCAGTAGATGGCCTGCCGGGCGCATGTCTTGCAGAGGCGTTCCCCCGCCTTCACCACAAAACCGCCCTTTGGCAACGGGATCTTGCATCCCGAACAGCGTGCGCTGCTCTTATCGCAGGAGGGGCAGACATTGATCTTGGCGCCCCGCTTCTTGTATGTGAAGTACCGACGGCTGGAGATGCGCTCTTTGCAGATATCGCAACGCACCGAACTGGCCGCGATTCGGACGTTCCCGGGGCTCCCAGCCTCGGCGCGTGACGCCAGACCTTGAACCGACGTCATGCCGGAGACGCTCAGTACAAGCAAGAGCCATGGGAGGACGTGTCTCTTCATAAGCGCAACTCTTCAGAAAAGGTGTTAAGACAGTGTATCGCCGGTTGCCCGAAATGACACGCGAACCCGGGCAGGCCACCCGAACGGCCGAACACCCGAGCCCGGTCGCGCACTCCACGTTTTGCGAATCCAGCTGTACACTCCATGCTGGGTTCGACTCTAGCGACTCCCATGAGTTGTGTCCGATCGGGCAGAACTTTAGAGAGACGCTCCACGATTGGGTGACCCCCTGAAAGGACGAGAAACAATGCTTCGACGCATTCGAGTGAGCCGTGTTTTGTTCTTGAAAGCAACAACGATCGGATTGGCCGCAATGTTCTGCTGGGCGGGTTGCGGGGGCGACAGCGAGGACGGCGAGAAGAAGACCGTCATCGGCTTCATGCCGAAACTGATGGGGATCGAGTACTTCAATGCCTGTGAGAAGGGCGCGAAAGAGGCCGCCGCCGAGTTGGGCGTCGAACTCTTCTATGACGGACCCATGGAGAACAGCGTCAGCAGGCAGGCGGAGATGACCGATACGTGGATCTTGCGGGAGATGGATGCGATCTGTGTTGCGCCCAACGATCCCGACTCGATTTCACCTGTGCTGAAGAAAGCTCGGAGCCGGGGCATTCACGTGGTCGCTTACGACGCCGATGCGCAACCGGACGCGCGGAGGTATTTTGTCAATCAGGCCACGTATAGCGGAATCGCCGAGTCTCTTGTGGATGTCATGGCCGAGGGAATTGGCGGCGAAGGTGAAATCGCGATTATCACCGGTTCGTTGACCGCGAAGAATCAGAATATGTGGATCGATCTGATGCGCAAATACATGGCGGAGAAGTATCCGAACATGAAGGAGGTCGATTTCCGGGGCAGTGAGGAAGATCAGCAGGCCGCGCATAAAGTCGCGCTGGATCTGATGAAGGCTCATCCCAACCTCAAAGGTATTTTCGGTATGACCAGCGTGGCCCTACCCGGTGCGGGAGGCGCGGTCCAGCAAGCGGATATGATCGGGAAGGTGTTTGTGACCGGTCTTTCCACACCGAACGGCGCGCGTCAGTACGTGAAATCGGGCGCGATCGGGAAATTCATTCTTTGGGACGCCGTCGATCTGGGGTACCTGACGGTCCACGTCGCCACGGCGATGGTGCGCGGTCAGATTCCTGAAGACGCCGAGATTTTCCCGGCTGGCCGTTTGGGGAATGTCGAGATCCACGGTGACGAGATTCTGCTTGGCGCGCCGCTGGTCTTTTCCGCGGAGAACATCGACGAATACGACTTTTAGAACGCGCGGCTCTCTATCCGAGCCTTGCTGCGCGCGTGTGCGTGGACGTGGGCATTTCATCCCACGTCCGCCCGTCACGCCTCGTCGAGCACTGAGCGGACTCTTCGCAGGAGGGTTTCGGCGTCGTAGGGCTTCTGGATCATCTGTAGATTCTGTTCCGCGACGAACCCAGTTTCGGTGGCGTCGGGATTGTAACCGCTACAGAAGAGTACGCGCGCGTACGGCTGGATATCCTTCAATTGGCTATAGACCGCGTGACCGCCCATCTTTGGCATGATCACGTCGAGCAGAACGAGATCGACGGTGTTTGCGGTCTCTTTCAGCAGATCGAGCGCCCTCTCTCCGTCTTTCGCCGTAATTACGGCATACCCGGCCTCCTTCAACACCCGTGCGCCAAAATCGCGAACCACCCTGTCGTCTTCCGCGATGAGAATCGTCTCGTTTCCTCCGGCGAAACCTGACTTCTTCTCTTCCGCCACGGCGTTCCGAACTTCCGCCTGGGAGATCGGTAGATAAATCTCGAACCGAGTTCCTTTCTCAGGTTGGCTATACGCATAAATCAAGCCCTCATGCTGCTTGACAATTCCGTACGCCATCGAAAGTCCCAACCCGGTGCCCTTGCCTTGCTCCTTGGTGGTGAAGAAAGGTTCGAACACGTGGTCTAGAACGTCCGGGTCCATACCGGTCCCCGTATCCGACACGGAGATTTTCACGTACTGGCCCGGCTTCGCCTCGGGATGCGTTCCGCCGAACGTCTCGTCGAGGTTCACGTTCTCTGTGCGAATAGTTAGTTTTCCGCCCTCCGGCATGGCATCTCGCGCGTTGACACACAGGTTCATGAGAATCTGTTCGAGCGTTCCTCCATCGGCTTGGAGTGTCCTCAGTCTCCTGTGTGGCACGAACTCCAACTCGATATGCTCGCCGATCACGTGGCGTAGGAGCTTCATTACATCTCGGACCACCTCGTTGACGTCGATTTCAGAAAGTTGAAGCATTTGCCGACGGCTGAAGCCGAGGAGCTGCCGTGTCAGCTTCGCCGCACGTTCGCCGGCCTCTCGTACACGTTCCATGTCCTGATATCGCTGTTCGTTTGGGAGCAGACCCTGCATGGCCAACTGTGAGTAGCCCAGGATTGCCTGCAACAGATTGTTGAAGTCATGGGCGATGCCGCCTGCAAGCTGTCCA
>CAYTDF010000038.1:16788-17080 GCA_964436365.1 uncultured bacterium
TGCTTGGCGTAGTTGCTCCCCGAGTTTTCGCTTATCTTCTTCCCCTCGCTTGACGTCCGTAACATCCTCACAGATGATGAACTGATAGCCTTCCGGTGTCGCGGTTGGCAGAAAGACGATGTCGCGGTCCCCGCCGTCCTTACAGCGGACAACGAACTCACGCCTTCTTACCGCCCCCTCGGGGAGTGCAGTTAAGTCTTCCTTCCAGCAAGCGATGACTTCACGTCGGTATTCGGGGTCCGGGAAAGCGAGATTGAACCAGCCTTTATTCGTAGGTATATCCTCCTTTGTG
>CAYTDF010000039.1:0-10358 GCA_964436365.1 uncultured bacterium
TCGGAAGGAACTAACCAGTGGGGCCGTCCCATGTGTCCACCAAGTTGCTGAACTGGTTATACCATGAAGAGAACGGAACTCATCAAGCGGCTGAATGCTATGGGGTGCGTGATGCGGAGTTCTTACTACCTGCGGTCCGGGTCGTCGAGTTCGGGGATGTAGGGCCGGGCCGTGGGGCCTGAGCCGTCTTCCTCTCCCCAGTTTTCCGCCTCAGAGCTCCAGTCTTCCTCTTCATGAACGCCGTAACGGAGCTCTTCCGAATCCTCCCACGTCGCGGGCGTGTCGTCGGGATCGTCATCCGACGCGGATTCGTCTACACGCTTCTCGTTCCGAGAGCGGATCACCATCACCGCGATCACAATGATTAAGAGAATGCCAAGAAATTGATACAATTTTCATGTTCTCCAAAGCGAGGTTTCCAATTGGAAAACGCTGAAGGCTCGACTTTCGCGGGCACTGCGTGCGCGCTGGAGGGAGAAAACCTCGAAAGGCGCTCTAAACGAGGTACGGGACGCTGAGTTGTGTGCTATACAATTCGTAGCGCACTTCAGTGCGATCAAACGATTCTCAGTGCGCCTTCGACGATGGCCATGCGTCTCCGCTTGGAGAAGGTCGTCGGCGTGGCGGTACCTTCGCCAGTCCGCCCGGCGATGGTCAGCGCCGTGTGGCCCTCGCCACCGTTGCCCAGCACCGCGCCGCACGCGCCATTGGCCACAAACAACGAGACCTGCATCAGCTTGGCAAACTCGGTGATACGGTCGATGCGTTGACTGTGCATGATGGCGGTATGCCCGAAGCCGTGCTCGGCCTCTTTGGCTTGGCGAATGGCTTCGCTGAAATCGTTGACCGTCACGATGGCCAGAAGCGGCATCAGCAGCTCGTGCTGCACGAAGGGGTGCGAGAGCTGCGTGTGGCAGATGGCCAGTTCCACTCCGGCTGGTGGGTTGATCCCCGCGCTGCGCAAAATCACTTCGCAGTCCTTGCCGACAAAGTCGCGGTTGACATGACCGTCGTCGGTCGTCACCACCCGAACAACAGCGTCGAGCTCACTGTCCGAAAGGAGATAGGCTCCGCGCTCTTGCATGGCGGAGATAAATTGCTCGGCCACCTCACGTACCACGAAGACTTCCTTCTCGCAGATGCAGGGCATGTTGTTGTCGAAGGTCGCGCCCGCGAAAACCTGGTGGGCGGCTTTGACGATATCGGCGGTCTCATCCACAACCACCGGAGGGTTGCCGGGACCGGCGCAGATGGCGCGGTTGCCGCTGGACATGGCCGCACGCACCACACTGGGGCCGCCGGTGGCGACCAAGAGTTTGACCTTTTCGTGCCCCATCAGGGTTTTTGCCATCCGCAAGGTGGGGTTGACGGTGGATGTCAAGCAATTCGCCGGTCCGCCCGCACCTACAATGGCCCGGTTCAACACGCGCATGGTTTCCTGAGTGCACTGGACCGCTCCGGGGTGCGGCGCAAATACAGCCGTGTTCCCTGCCGAGATCATGGCGATGGCGTGGTTGATGACGGTGGCGATGGGGTTGGTGGAGGGAGTGATGGTGGCGATCACGCCGAACGGGGCGTATTCATGGATGGTGATGCCTTTGTCACCGGTGTCGCAACTGGATTTGAGCTCTTCGGGGCCAGGCGTCTTTTCGATGGCCAGGTTGTTCTTGACCATCTTATGGTCGACGCGACCCATGCCTGTATCCTCGACAGCCAGTTTCGAGAGTCGCTCGTTCTCGACGCGGGAGGTCTCCCGGATGGTGGCAACGAGTTTGTAGCGAAGGTCGAAAGGTAGATCGACCAGCTGCTTCTGCGCGGCCTCGGCGGCGCTGATGGCGTCTTCGAGGTCATCGAAAATCCCATCACGTCCACCCGCGACCGCACCGCCCGCGCATGTTGCCACATGAGCCGCCGGAGCCGCCCCACTTGAAACGGATCCGGTTTGGGGTTGTGAGAACTCGCCCACAACGCGCCGTACGATTTCCGCAATTTGCCGTTCGTCCATCAAAAACTCCCGTGCTCGCCGTCCGAGCCATTCCTAGGATTTCGAGACAATCTCGACCTCAATCCCTCGTTGGGACAGAACATCCCGCGCCGAGGGTGTCACCAGCCCCCCGCGTATGACGCGGACCACGGGGCCGGGCAGTTGCGCGGCTTCGTGCTGGGTGATCAATGTCGTGATTACTTCGGTATCGGCCGCGGCCGCGACAGGGCCGACACCCAAAATCTGATGGCTGGCCATCGTCACCAGACGGCCCATGGGGTAGAGCTGCAAACCCAGACGCCTAACCCGGGCCTGGTATTCATCGAGCAACTCGGGAATCCCCGGAAGGTTGTTGGCGCAGACCGGACACGAGCCGGTGGTCAAACCGTCAACGCCGCCCATTGTTTTCAGACCGTAGGAAAGGGCGGTGTAAGAGAGGTTGAGAAGCAACGTGTCGGTAATGCCGAGCGCCATCTTCGCGACATGGTTTCGCGAAAGGGTCGGCAAGAGAATCAGATCGTAGTTCTTCAGTTCTTCGAACGAACGCCCCAGCGTGGCGCAGTCCGAAATCGTGCGCACACCCATCGATTCTAGCCGTTGCATGGGGAGGATGGTCTTCGCGCTGCCGGAATAGACAGCGTCGACGCCCACCCCCTGGCCGATCCAGGCCTCGAGAGTTTTTACAAACGTATCGACGCCCTCATTGGATCCGCAAAAGAGACACAGGACCCGTTTGCGTGGGATGGCGGGTGGCGGTGGAGGGATTGCGCTGGCGGCCGCCATGGCGTTGTTCACCACACTGATTTGAGGTGTAGCGACGGCGGGAATGGGACATCCACAAGAAGAACTCGTGCCGCCTTCCGGAGAGACGGACGTCCCGCTGAGGTGACGGATCACCTCTTCGGTGACGATGCGCACGAGTTGTTCTATATCGATGTTCATGCTTTTCCCGCGCCGTGCGGTTTCTAGAGAATTTCGGCCAGGTCGCCGGTGGTGATTCCCGCCGCGTTGGCGTCATCGGTATCGAGGTGCAGTTCCGCCCGGAAGGCGTTGTCTACACGCACCTGCACATCTTCGAAGACGGTCACCTTTTCCCCGGCGAGCCGTACGGCGCAGGTCCCGTTGTCTTGTAGACCCCAGGTGGCCGCGTCGCTTTCGTTGATGTGCATGTGCCGGTTGGCGCGGATCACACCCTGTTTGAGGTGCACCACGCCCACAGGCCCGACCATAATCACGCCCGGCGTGCCTTCGAGGTTACCCGAGGGTTTCACGGGGGGATCCAAACCGAGATGAATGGCGTCGGTACGGGCCAATTCCACCTGTGTGGCGGTTCGCGACGGCCCCAGGATGCGCACCTGGTCCATGCACCGCATACGCGGGCCGACCAGCGTCACCGCAAAGGTCGAGGCATACTCACCTTTCTGGTAGAGCTCGTTCCGGGGCTTCAGCTCGCTGCCAGGTCCGAACAGAATCTCGATATGTTCCGGGCAGAGATGGATGTGACGCACCGACACCCCCACCGGCAACGAGCGCGATGAGGGATTGGCCGCAGCCGCCGCGGGGGCTGGGTTGTCGCTGAGCCGGGTGATGACCCGGCGTGTGATCTCTTGGATCACTTGGGGATCGATCGAACCGGAAGACATGTTCCGCAATCCTTGTCGACAATCCGTCCTTCCCGGGAGTCAAGCGGGCGCGGGCGCGGGAAACAGTCCCACCCGGCCCGATTCCCACATACGGGGCCGCCGAGAGTTCGGCGACCGCGCCGAGGGAAACTCCGGAAAAGAACGTCTTACGCTTTTTGCGGAATAATGGCTTCTAGTTCGCCGTGCGGCCGGGGAATGACGTGGACTGAGACCACTTCACCCACCTTGCGGGCTGCCGCGGCACCGGCATCGGTCGCGGCTTTCACCGCGCCCACATCACCGCGCACCATCACGGTGACGTAGCCACCGCCGATTTTATCCCGGCCAACTAGAGTCACGCTGGCTGCCTTAACCATGGCGTCAGCCGCTTCAACCGCGCCGACTAAGCCGCGCGTTTCGATAAGTCCAAGGGCGATTCCTTCGGGCATTGCTGCCTCCTCGCAGAATACAACGTAGAGCCCAGTCGCTATGGGGACTCCACGCGTGAATGTTGTCTTGCCTGTCAAGTGTATGTGCTTGCAGCTAAACGCAAGACGCTTCTGCAAAGTAAGAGCACGGTGAGGCTCTGTCAAGCATAAGGCGGGCGCGAAAGCGGGCGAAATGCCAGGACCAATAGTATCTCCCAAGAGAGGTTTCCGGTTGGACAACGCTGTGCCCGGCCGACGGAGGCAGCTCGTGCGCCCAGCGGAAGAACTTCCGGGAGACGCTCTTCAGGTCATCCTCGCGTGGGCGCGCTCACCTTGGGGGTGCTGTGCTCGCTCCAGCCACTTACGCCTGTTCTGAGGTCGCCGATGTCCCAGACTTTGATGGTCCCGTCGTCGTGTCCGGTCACCAGCCGGGTTCCATCACGGGTGAACGTCACGGATTCTGGCCGTCCGTAGCGGTCATCCGGATACACGCGGAGAATCTCGCCACTGGTGAAATCGACTAGGCTGTTCATGTTGAAGAACGCTGTGGCGTTCGGCGAAAAGGAGCTGGGACCGCGATACCAACCCCGGTATCCCGTCTCGTACTTTTGCAGGTGTTCCGCGGACTCCGCGTCAAAAATATCCACCTGCATATCGCGGCGCCCCGACAAGACCAGAATCTCGTCGCCGCTGGGAGAGAAGGCCATGGCGCTGACGTCCGAAGGGATCAACTCGCGCTTCTTGACGTTGAACTCACCGTCTGCGACCCCAAAGGCGGCCCCCATCTCGCTCCCCAGCACGATACGCTTTCCGTCCTGTGATATTGCAGCGCCTGCATGTGACGCAGAACTCTGAACAGCGTTGGTGAATTCGAAGAGTCCTTCTCCTGTGGCGATCTCCCACAATAGGCTCCTAGCCGACTCTGTCCCCGAGGTAATCGCGGTCAAGACACGTCCCCCGTCGGGAGAGAAGATCGACGGTCCAAGTGCGTAGGCCCCGGCTAGATAAAAGCTCAGATCGTGCTTTTTGAGAACGGCACCGGTTTGAGCGTTCAGAAGATAGGCGACGTATTCGTACCGGTTTAGGGTACCGCCAACCGCCACCAGTCTCGTGCCGTCGGGGGAGAAGTCACAGGAAGGCAGGTAATCGCCAAGTTCGCCGATCTCGTACAAGAATTCGCCGGTCTGTAGGTCCCAGACCTTCGTGGTCCCATCCTGGGTATAGCCGTGGCTGGCCACTTTCGAACCGTCCGGCGAGACAGCGAGGGTAATGACCTTATCCGTGTGCGCCTGAATGGTAAGCAGAGGCTCTTCTCTTACTGCTTGAGCCTCAATTGAAACAACGATAAGAAACACGAAAAACGTAAGCGAAACGACTCTCATCATCCCATAACCTCCGCGCGGAACTATATCGCACGGAATTCGGAGTGAGTCGCGTTAATTGTAAAGAGTTGTAAATCTGGTGTTCTACTTCAGGCGGACGTCGTATTCGACGGCGGTGTTGGTAAGGGAGGCGTTGGGCGATTGCAGTCTACGTTCGATGAGCTCGAAGAGTTTTGCCGCCGCCTCGGTGTAAGGGGGAGACGCGGTGGAGATCGGTGCGAGAAGCTGGCTGGCGTCTGTGGTTTCCAAGAATGTGGCCAGGCCGACGCTGACCACACGCGTGCCACTGGCTTGAGCGACCGCGCGTTCGCCGCCCGCCGCGACGGTTTCGCTTGAAAACAGAAGCCCGTGGGGGCGTTCGTCCGCCTCGAGCAACTCCCGTACAGAACGATACGCGTCGTGCGCGGTCTCCTCTGTCTCGATGCGCCACCGGCTCTCGTTGGGTACGCCCATGGCGCGCAAGGCGTCACGGTATCCGAGAAACTTTGCGTCGTCTTTTTGCCCGGTTCCCAAGAAGGCGAGTGGCGTTCCCACGGTGGCCAAGAGATGGGCAGTCAACCTTCTGGCCGCAGCCCGGGTGTCGAACCAGACGGCATCGCAATCGTCCTCAGGCGCGCCGAAAACGACGACGCGCAGCCGGGTCCTGGCGAGCAGATCGCGCAAAGGGCCGTCATCGAGGAGGCTCGCCCAAACGATTACGCACTCCGCCTCCTGGTCCTGCAGGGACTGGAGCGCCAGTGGCACGTCCTCCTTCGGGTCCCCAATGGTCTCGACTGGAAGCGGCATTCGTTTCAAGCGGGCGAGTTCTTTCAACGCTTGAGTGACTCCGGCCACGGTTGGATGCAGAAGGCTGGGGGCTAGAAGTCCCACGGTGTTCGTCTTCGGTTTCACAACCTTGGGCGCGTGGTTCACAAACGTGCCCCTACCCTTCAAACGGCAGAGCCATCCCTCATCGGTCAACTGGGAGACGGCTTTGTTGATGGTCTTGATATTTGCTGTGTATTCCTGAGCCAGCTCCCGCTCACCGGGGATCTTGTCCGTATAGCGGTTTGACAAGATGTCGCTGCGGATTTTTTCCGCGATCTTCTGATAGAGATGCTGCGGCGGCCGTCCCTTCCTGATGCTTCCGAGCAACGAACAGAAGATGGCTACGATTTCCTGCTTGGCTTCGTCGAAAGGTGCGCCGCTAATGGCTGTGTCGTTGAACAGCACCGCAAACTCACCGCCGGGAGTCTGGACCAGAGTGACGGCGACCCAGCCCTTACCGATGGTCACGATCTTCTCGCCGTCCCACTCACAGTGCTCCACCTCGGAGACGACCCAGTGCCGATCTTGAGGACGGAGTACGCGAAGCCTCTCCCTCCAGGCCTCCCAAGTATATCCGGCGTGCATGGCGGTACCGAGAGGCAGGCGGTGTGCGTGCTCGCCCACCGTGCGTCCGTGGCGGTCCGTGCCATAAGTGCCCTGCAGATAGCTGTCCTTCTCTACATAGATCGCGCAGCGTTCCAGACCCAGTTCCTCACGACAGAACTCGACTGCCCGGCGATACAGCGTGTCCGTATTCTCGCAGGACATCAGCTCGTCGACTTTGGCCACGACGGCCCTCAACCCGTTGAAAATCGGGTTCTGGGGTTCCGGCGCGGGTACTTCCGCTGTTGGATGTGCGGTTTCCAGCTCCATGGTTCTTCTCAAGGTACGGCTATCCGAACGAGTTTCTTCACCGATGCGGATAATCCCCTCTGCCTGTCAATTATACATGATCCCTGTTCGGGTCGAATGTCACTGCGGGGCAAAGTAACACGCGCCCTGGCGGTGCGCCAGGGCGCACCCAAATCGGAAGGCCTATAGTCGGCTCACTTGGCTGGACTTGTATGGACAGGGCATCTGTGGCTCCGCTGCTACGGAGAAACGGTGAGAGGTCAGGTTCCATGCCGACAGCCGACCTTAGGATGTCGACTTTCGGATTCTGAGAATCCGTTCAGAAAACAGAAGAAATGAGGAAAACAGAGATGGAACAGAGAAAGAGACGTTTCATGTTTGCGGTTGTGGCCATGGGCTGCATGGCGATTGCCGGTCTAGCGTCGGCTCAGGCCCCCCCGTGGCCCTTGCGGACTTCGAGGACGACGAAAACGGCTGGGGGACGGAGGAACATGCCACCGACATGATCTGGGTGGACGGAGAGGACACAGCCGGTCCAGGCTCTTTAGGAGCCATATCGGCGCTCGTCGATCCGACTCTCCCCTCCGATAATAGTGAGGCGAAAATTTCGGGTGTCTTGCCGGAAGGCATCAGCATGGCCGATTACGAGTACATCTCGTTCTACTACAGGTGCGACACCGAGGCCTATACCGGCAACGCGATGTACGTGATGCCGATGTCCGATGGCTGGGGCGCGGGGGGCATCGCGTCCCACGCCGGTGAGATGATCGGCGACGACCAGTGGCACTACCAAGAATATCACCGGGACGAGCTTTCCAACTTGTGGGGTGACTGGTCCTGGGAAGGTTCCGTCAATTTCGTGATCGGCATCTACAACACGGGGACACTCGGCAACTGCGTGATGTATTACGACCAGGTGATGCTGTTCAACGCCCCAGGCGATGGGCTTCTGCTGGCGAGCGGTGGCGCACCCGACGTGGCTCTGACCATCCCGGAGCAGGGCACGGCTCTGAACTCCCTGGATGAAATTACGATCAACTTCAATCAGGACGTGCAAGGTGTGGCTCTTGATGGAAGCGATCTGCTTGTGAACGGCGCACCGGCCACGGCTATCACCGCAGTGAACGCCCGGCGCTATACGTTCACGGGATTCCCCGAGCAGGCTGTTGGCGCGGTGAGTGTGGAACTGCAAGCCGGTTCGATCCAGTCGCTTGACGGCGCCGCGTTCGCGGGTCTGTCGTACTCGCTCAGCATCAAGTCCACTGCGCAACCCGTTCTGTTCGCGGGCTTCGAAGAAGACGAAAACGGCTGGCGATCGGAAGAGCACGCAATCGACTTGATCTGGGTCGAGGACGATGAGACAGCCGGTCCGGCCTCTTTTGGAGCGATCTCGGCGGTCCTCGACGCGGCCAACGGATCGACCGACGACAGTCCCGAGGGTAAGCTTACGGGCCCGCTCCCGGCGGGCGTCAGCATGGGCGATTACGAGTACATTTCGTTCTACTACCGATGCAACAACAAAACCTATACTGGTAGCACTATGTTTCTCATGTCGGGTGGCAGTGGTTGGGGTTCCGGCGGCGGCGCGGACCATAGCGGAACGATGATCGCCGATAACCAGTGGCACTACGAAGAGTACAACAAGAGCGAGTTCGCAGACTGGTGGGGCGGTTGGAGCTGGGAAGACACCTTCGAGATGGTGGTCGGCTTCAGGAACACGGATACGCTCGGTGTCGCAGAGGTCTGGCTCGACCACGTAATGCTGTTCAACAATCCGGGCGATGGCGTGCTGCTCGCCGCCAGTGGACCGGCCACAGCGATCAGCTCAACTCCGGCCAACGCCGGTGCGGTGCCGCTCCTGGATGACATCACGATCAGCTTTGACCAAGCGGTCCAGGGTGTGGCGACTGACGGAAGCAACCTGCTTGTGAACGGTCAGCCCGCGACAGCGGTGACGACCGAAAACAACCGAACCTTCATCTTCAGCGGTTTCCCCATGCCGGAACTCGGCACGGTGACTGTGGAAGTGCTCGCGGGTTCAATCCAGTCAGGCGACGGCAGTGCGTTCACGGGGCATTCGTATACGTTCGAGCTGTACGCGCCGAAGAGCTACGAAGCGCCCTTCGCGGGTGTTGCGCCCATGCTTGACGGCGTGATTAGCGCGGGCGAGTACACCGGCGCGGTTATCAACTCCTGGAAAGCGAATCTCGGAGACCAGGATCCGGTTGATGCAGCCGACTGGGATGCCGACTGGACCGCCACCCACGACGCGGATTACCTCTATGTCGTGTTCCGCGCCACGGATGAAACTCGTGGAAACTCCGGCGACGATTGGGCGTCCGAAAACGTGGAGATGTTTGTCGACGGTCCCAATCTCAAGACCGGGACGGGGAACCAGTTCCGCGCCAACTGGAGTGAGACCGTGTGGGAGAGCTCGGCCAACGAGAACTGGGAATGGGTTCAGGCGGATACGGCCGACGGTTGGATCGTCGAAGCTCGCTTCTCCAAGGAGACCTTGGAAATCCCCGCGGATGGCGTGATCGGTTTCAACATTCAGCCGAGCGACAACGACGATGGTACGCGCGGTACGTACCTGTTCTGGGAAGATTCACCGAACAACAACAACCCGTATAACGACGCTTCCGCGTGGGGCAATATGACACTGCTCTCTCCCGCTGGCGGCCCGTCGACTGTTTCGGATTGGGCCATCTACGAATAAATACAGTGAGTTAGAAAGTTCTCGCACTACGCAGTGCAGAGCCTTAGACGCCCTCGCGAATCGATCGCGAGGGCGTCTCTTATGTGTGGGTGGGAGAGTTCCTCGGAGTCGTGGTTAGGAGACGGACGTTCACTTCACGCCCCACTGGAACGAACGGAACATCGGCAACGCTCTAGCCCGGGGACGCTGGTAGCAGGAGTGAAACTATGCAGTTGTCAGACAGGAGAGAGCCGCGCGGCTGTGATAATTGGAAGGAGGAAGTACTCGTTGCGGAGGGGGGATTTGAACTGGAGGTGGTTACGTGAACCGGGGGACGACAAAGATGAGCGCGGCGAGACCGATCGCCAATATGAACAAGCCGGTCATGCCGAGTACGCGGACTCGAAGGAACGGTCCCAAGAAGAATCCGCTGGCGCCAAACCAAAGCAACGCGGGCCCCGTTCCCAGGCCAAACAAAGCCATAACCACGAAGCCCTGAACCGGGCTGGCGCTGGTCAACGCAAAGACGGCGACGACCGCGACCAGAGGCGCGGGAATCAGTCCATGGACAAACCCCGCGCGCCA
>CAYTDF010000039.1:10368-15749 GCA_964436365.1 uncultured bacterium
CATCGTGATCACGACCACAGGCCGTCTGAGCCACCACGATCCGGGAAACTCGTCGAGACCAAAATGACGTCGCAACGCCCCCGTCATCTGCAGTCCGGCGAGGAACAGCAGCACCACGGCTAGAATGTGCAGGGGAAGCAAGAGCCTATCTAAATGCCCGGCTTCCGCGAAAACTCGGCCGCATTGGCCAGCCGCGATCCCGATGACACTGTAAGCCAGAATACGAGCAAAGCCGAAATTGAGGAGGCGGAACGCTTTGTGGTTCCAAGGCACGCCCACCGGCGCGAGTGAAAGCAGGTTGCGTGAGCATGTACCGATGCACTGAGCCGCTCCGGCCAGGCCGAGAGCGATGCTTCCGATCAACACCGGGTTTACCGGACACCGCGGACAATCCACAAAGTTCATAAATAGGAACGTATCAGCTTGCCGCGTTTGACTTCCAGACTGGTCCACGGTAATCGGGGAAAAGTGTCTTCCACGCATCAAGGCGTTATGGGGGGTAGACTACCCGGCGATCAGTAAGCAGGTGGCGTAGGCCGCCACGCCGCCTGGAGCGGTGGTGTAGAGCAGTCCCTCTGTCGTCGTCGCTTTTACGCTGACCGCGCCGGATTCGACCGACATCGCGACCGACAGACGTGTGCGCATCTCCCCGATGAACGGCGCGAGTTTTGGACGTTCCGCGACCACTGTGGAATCGATGTTGCCGACGCACCACGCCGCATCGCTCAGCAGTTGGATTACATGCTCGAGGAGCTGAATGCTGTCGGCGTCGCGGTATCCGGGGTCGGTGTCGGGAAAATGGCGTCCGATGTCGCCCAAAGCGGCCGCGCCCAGCAGGGCGTCGATCACCGCGTGGGTCAATACGTCGGCGTCGGAATGCCCGGCGAGGCCCATCTCGTGCGGCACATGCACGCCGCCGAGCACCAGCGGCCGGTTCTCGGTCCAGCGATGGACGTCGTATCCGATCCCTACTCGAAACGGTTCAGCCATCGGTTCGGCTCCCTCTTCGGCCTCTACTCAGTCTTCTCTTCTTCTTCGTCTTCGACGCCAGGGATCGCCGTGAGTCTTCCCAGAAGAACCGCAGTCAAAACCGACGCCAGCCCCACAAACCCCCCGAGCCCGACAAATCCGATGAACGAGGTTAGCACCTCGCCGGAATCGTTACCCGTAATGTGACGGGACAGCGCGCCGGCAATCGTATCACCAAACACGTCGGGCACCACGGCCGAACTGTGCTTGTAGGCCACGCGGCCAATCAAGATCGCGCCCGCGATCCCCATGTAAGTCCAGATGCTTTTCAAAGCCAGGAAATTGCCGCGTCTCTGTTGGGGGACAATCTGGGTCACCAAAGCCAGGACCGGAGTGGTTCGTATCCCAAAGAATATACCGACCAGACCCGCGCTGATTAGAATCGCACCCCCGCTACCGAGACTGCCGGGGAGAAGAGGCATAAACGGAATCAACATTAGCGCGACCGCGATGGCCCAACTCGAATAGTATGAGACAACTATCTTACCGAACCGGTCGGCGAGCAAGCCGGCCGCCGGACTCGCCAGTAACGTGCCCACTCCCAAACAGATCAAGAGAAAACTGCGCTGGGTGGGGCTGAAGTGATAGACCGAATCCAGCCAGTAAACCACGAAAAAGTTGAACGAAAACGCCGAAGCCGAAAGGGCCGCGAACGCAATCAGTACAAGACGAGTCCCCCGAAGTCTGTGGAAAAGCCCCCACTCCGAGAGCAGTCCGCGCAAACCTCCCTTTACTCCCCGCTTTATCGGAAGCGAAGGGAGCCCCACGATGGCGAGGGTGAAAATGAGCGCCGATATACACGAGAGGGTCAGGAAAATAGTGCGCCATTCGTAAACTTCTGCAATCCTTGCGGCGGCCAGCGGGCCGAATGTCATGCCGCCGAAGAAGCCGACGCTGACCAGTCCCATGGCCAACCCCCGCCGTTTGTAGGGAAAGAAGTCACCCATAAACGCTAGATAGGTGAGGGAACAGGTCCCGATCCCCATACCGTCAAAGAATCGGAACATGACCAATAAGGGAAACTGTTTTACAACGAAACACAACAGGTCGGCGATTGCGGCGATCCCGATCCCCCCCAGGAAGAAAATCCGTCTTCCCCAGATGTCCGATGCCGGTCCGGCGATCGCGGCAGCGATGGCCGCTCCGATAAAGTACGCGGCCACCAAGTACATGCTTTCGTGGTGCTCGAAACCGAAATCGGCATCAATCTCCGGTGAGACGGGCATGATGGATTGCGAATCCGCCATGCCGATCGCGAGAGCTGCCGAGAAGATTAAGATGACACGCCATTCAGTTGCTGAAAAACGAAAAATTGACACGTAACCACCTCAACTCAATGAGAGCGTATTTGTAGGTTTCACCCAAGCGCGTGTGCAAACGACTGGGGCCGTGGGCCGGAGCGCCAGTCGACTTGGGTTTCGGGATTCGGCGAGGATCTCCAGAGAAACCCGCCACAGAAATATCTGAGACAGAAAACCGGTCGCGCAGACCCAAAAGCGAATGGGGTCCCCGACCCGGCCCCCAGGAGTGCATCGATCATGCCGCTCGGTCAAAGTTCTCTGTTCTTGGGTTGTTTGCCTGGTTGAAACGAAACCGGATACCAGAAAGATAGACCGTAGCATGACGCGTGACCTGCCCGAACCCATGGGGTGGCGCACGATTTGCGCTAGGCTGATGGCCCCCAGGCCGCTCATCCCAGCCGCTCGATTCACCGGCTCGGCGCGGCCCGTGAGGGACAGGAGGTCCAATTATGCGACTACACGTCTTTAATATTCCCATCCTACCTGAAGGACTCGGCCGCGGTGTCGAAGAAGCCAACCGTTTTCTCGACCGTGTCGAGGTTACCCAGGTCAACGCCAGCCTCGTCGAGGACAAGATCCGCGGCGCACTGTGGAGCGTTCTGGTTACCTACGAACCTCGGACGACCCATGTCGAGACGAGCGAACCCGCGCGAGAAAGCGCGCCGAAACCGGCTCCGCAGCCATCTGGCCCCACCATTACGCAACCTTCGCTGGACAAGGCCGGAACCGAACTTTATGAGGCGCTGCGTACTTGGCGGAACGGCGAAGCCCGCCGTAAGGACATTCCCGGCTACACGATTATGACCAATCGCCAACTCCAGAAAGTAGCCGAGCTGAGACCCAAAACCCTCGAGTCGCTCGGTGAAGCCGCTGGCTTGAATGCGAAGGCGCTGGCGGAGTTCGGGAAGGCGGTCGTCGCGTTGGTTTCCGGTGAAACTCCACCCGAGCCGCCCGCAGAATCTCCGGAACCCGTTGAAGCCACTGATTCTAAAGAAACGGCTGCATCCGCCGAGCCCACAGAAGAGAAGCCGCAAGCCGACGCCTCTTCGTCTGGCGACTCTGCGGAAGAGGCACAGGTGGAGCCCACGACGGAACCCACTGAGGAAGCCACGACGGAACCCGCTGCGGAGGCCGAACCCGCGGGCGACGCTGAGGAGACCGCAGCGGAACCGGACAGCGCCGATACCCAAGAGGCCTCCGAGGATTCATAGAGTCTCTATGGAGTGCTTCTCCCATTCGCGCGCGCCCTGTAGCCGCAGGGTGTTTTGCGTGGCTTCATGCGTTTTGAGAGAACGCCTGGTCGATTCCATAACCTCTTGAAAAACAGATTGATAGGAAGTTGGAGGCTTGGGGCTTGACATTTGAACACCTGAGCCCTATATAATGTGTTCACGCACGTATGTTCAGTGATGGGCGGCCGCGTTACCGCTTGAGACTGGTACTTTTGGAGGTTCGTCATGCAAGGGGAAATCTCAACCAAGCAAAGGCGCATACTCGATTACATCGTCAGTTTTCAACAGGACCACGGCTATCCGCCGACGTTGCGCGAGATCTGTCGTCAGTTCAAGATCAGCTCGACCAACGGTGCTCGGTACCACCTGCACCGCCTGCGCGACGCTGGCTACTTGGAAGTCTCCCGGTACACCTCGCGGGGCGTACGTTTGAAATCTCCAGCTCTTCCCAGTGGTCCCAGTGAGACGCAGAAGGCTCGCATCAGCTTGCCCATTTTGGGGCGGATTCCCGCCGGTCGTACGGATTACGCGGCACCCGATCTGCGTGATGGGGATGTCGTGATCGATTCGGATTTCTTTGGTCGGCGGGGTGTGACCAGCTTGTTCGGCCTGCGAGTTCGAGGCGACTCCATGATCGGCGCGGGGATCAACGACGGCGACGTGGTCGTCGTGAAATCGCAGGAAGACGCCGATGACGGAGAGATCGTCGTCGCCCGGGTCGGGGATGAAGCCACGGTCAAGAGGCTCAAACGCGATCCCGAATGCGTGAAACTCATGCCGGAGAACCCTCGGTACGAGCCCCTCGTTTTCGAACGGAGTGTGATGACCGATTTCGGTATCTTGGGCATCGTGGTTGGATTGATCCGGGCGATGTAGCCCCCGATGGGGCGAGACCCAGTCATTCCCGGCTATGAGTGTCTCTCCGTCGGGCTTCGTCCTCTCCGCAGCCCGGCGTGCACTCTCGTTTTCTCGGATCGACCGCGCTCCGTGTCACTTATGTTATACTTGTTGTTGGCCGTCTCGCACCATGAGCCGGATGGATCCCCAAACTTTGAGATACGAGAGGAGTGAAGAATGCTGGACCGGACGCTTTCACGCTTTCTTCTCTTTGTGATACTGGCGCTTGGAGCGGCATCTTCCGCGCTGAGCCAAAACGCACTCACTCCAGTCAAGGAATTGACACAAGATGCGAGCGCACTCGACATTCTAAACGGAAAACTCTACGTGGGTGGACCGGATACGTTCTCCATTTACGATCTCACCACTCCGTCGAATCCCGCTAAACTCGGCGAACTGCCCCTGCCTTCCGATGTCATGGATATTTCGGTTGTGGACGATCGGGCTTATGTGGTGATGGAGGCCCGAAACTCGGTCAACTTCGCCGTGGTGGATGTCGGCAACCCTTCCAACCCGAGCCTTATGGGCGTTCCCCGGAGTATCAGCATCGATGCGGGCGCGACACCGATTCTCTCCGGTGTGCATGCGGTCAATCATCCGCAGCATGGCCGACTGGTATTTATCGCAGCGGAGGATGATGGGCTCTACGTCTTGATTCCACACGGTGCGAATCCCCCCGAACTCGTCAGCCTCACCCAGCTCGATAACTTCATTTACAGCGTGTACGCACGTGGGGATCGGGCCTACGTGGGCTCCGAAGACGAGATCATCGTCGTCGATATTTCCGACATCGACAATCCGTTCCGGTTGACGAACGTCGAGTTCTACGGTTGGTCCAACGATCTGGATGTCGAGGCCGACGTTCTTGTCGCGGCGTTGGGTGAAGACGGTATCGGCGTCTACGACATCTCCGACCCGGACG
>CAYTDF010000039.1:15759-16521 GCA_964436365.1 uncultured bacterium
ATCACGCAACTCTCCACGCGCGACTTCCCGGGCTTTCGAGGCCGTCAGGTTGTGGAGGGTATCTCCGTCTGGAACCTCTATGTTTACGCGGGTGCGGTCTTTAGGCCCCCTACTCAGCTAGAACCCGGCGACCAAGGGGGCATCAAGGCTCTCGACATTATCGTGCCCGGATCGCCGCGTTTCGATGCCGAATCTTCATACGATCACACGGTTACCGATACCTGTGCTTATCAGGGCTATGTCTATTCGGCGGAGACCGACGGTAAGATCCGTGTCTTCCGGCACGGTGTGATCAGTCCTCGTAGCGAACCGACACCGATTCTGCCTACCTCCACCCCCACTCCGACCATTACCCCGACCCCGACGAATACCATCCCGGGGATCGTAACTCGGACTCCGACACCCGTGCACGAGTACCTACCCTGCCGCCCACCGCGACGGTGACTCCGACCCATACACTCGTCGACCAGGCGACCCCGCTCCCCACCGCGACGTTGCCCGCGTCCGGCGGCGCGCTCGAACCTTCGTTCGTCTTCACCTTCGATCGTCCCGTGACCCAGGACGGATTCACCGAGTTTCCCGGCGGATTCAACCAGGAACCTCAAGGGGCGGGGACGTACGGATTCATACCGATGGATCAGAGCGGCCGAGGACTTACGGACGGCGTAGGATTCACGTTTACCGTCGGCCCCAAGGAGGTCTTCACGCTTCTGGGCGCGGCGATTCCGGTGCAGGAAAACCAGAGCGTATTAATGCGGATAT
>CAYTDF010000040.1:0-16387 GCA_964436365.1 uncultured bacterium
GTCCACCGATCGACCAACCGATGTCGTGTGTCAAGGCGGCGGCTTCGAGCAAAGCGAGTGTCTCACCAGGAAGCCCCAGATGCGCATGCACGCCGTCGAAAAGCTGCACGGCCAATCGACATACCTGCTCCGCGTGCGTCGGCTCAGGGTCGTAATTGAGCATCAGCCGATGCGCTTCTTGAACCAAACACTTGGAGATGTCGATGGCCAACGTTAGACCCACTATTTCTTTAGAATGACCACCGCGGCTTTTGGATCGGGTGTTTCGCGGTAGGTGACGGGGAGTTCGGCGTGCGACGCGATAACGTATTCGCAATTCTCGCCACGCAAGAACTCAACGATCTCTTCGTCGGCGACTTCGTTTCGCTCGATGGTGGAAACAACCAATGTCTGTGGCTTCTTCTCGAAACGAGTCAGGATACTCTTGATTTCCTGGAGTGCGAGTCGTGTCCCCGTACCGTGTTCCTCTTTCGCCAGCCGCCGCTTCCGATGCAACACGTCGCCGTTGGGAGTGATGATGACATCGTACGTATAGTGCGCTCCGCCAATCACGAGACGCTCTTCGGTGATTGGCTCGATCACTGGTAAAATCCGTTGCCGTCGTCGTGAATTGAGTTCGGGTTGGTCTTTGAGCGCTTGCCAGATGAGTGCGGCGGCCCCTAAGATTCCGGCATCGTCCCCTAACTCAGCGGGGACGATTTCGACGTTGTCGATATTGATCGCAAACGCATTCTTCTTGGCGTGTTCCCGAATTGTGTCGAACATGGTGTCGCCTAGGGCTTCGATCACTCCGCCGCCGAGAATCACCTTCTGCGGCCCGAGGATGTTGCAGAGCGAACCGATTCCGATCCCGAGGGCGACAGCGGCCTCTTCCAGCGCCTGTGGTACGAGTTCGTCACCGGCCGCAATCGCCTGCACCAAGACACCGCTGGTGACTCGGTTCCAGTTTCCGTTCACCAATTCCTCGATAGGATGCTCGCCCTTTTTCGACTTTCCAAGCCACTCGCGGATTCTCTTGACGATAGCGGTGCGGCTTGCATAGGCCTCAAGGCACCCCTTCTTACCGCATCCACACTCACGACCGTCTATGTCCACGGTCATGTGGCCGAGTTCACCGGCGTTCATCGAGTGGCCACGATGCAGCCGTCCATCGATGATGATGCCTCCACCCAACCCCGTGCCGGGGAAAAGTCCGACGACATCGTCCACGCCGCGCCCCGCGCCGTAGACTTTCTCGCCAAGCGTTCCAATGTTCACGTCATTGTCGATGACGACGGGTAAGCCGAGGTCGCGTTCGATACTGGCGACAAGGGGGGCGTCGGTTAGAGGCAGGTTCGGGGTCTCGATCACGGTACCGCGTACGAGGTCTAGAGGTCCTGGGGATCCGAGTCCGACTCCCTGGATATCAAAGATCGTGATTCCCGCAGCCTCGACTGCATCTCGGGCGCAGGAGGCGATCCGGTCGAGGATGGCTTGCTGTCCACGCTCGGGGCGTGTCTTCTTTTTGGCACGCGCCACGACCCGTCCGTCGCCTGCGATCACGGCGGAAAGGATTTTCGTTCCCCCGAGGTCGATTCCGAGGACGACGGGTTCGGAGGCTGATTTCATGCTGGTTCTCCTTGATGGACGTTAGCGCGCACCGTTTTTCGACACCGGCCCGTTAAAGGGGTGTCGCGCCACGTTAAAAGCCGAGAGGGTAGTCGTTCGCGGACCTAGGACTCCTCGAGAACGTTGCCGACCATTGACCGTAGTTCCCTGGCGATCGTTCGGGCAGACCGGTTTCCATCGATCGTCTGGAAGTTGTAGGTGCTTTCCATACGGCGGAACTCAGTCTGTAGGAGCCGCTGGTATTTCAAGAAACTGTCGAACATATCCCTGGACAATCCCATATCCATGCCCGATTCCCAGTAATCGAGCGTGGCATTCTTCTTGAAGTTGCGTTCGACGAGGATTCGTGGACTGACTTTGAGATAGAATACGGCGTGGGGGACCAACGCGATATTGTACAACCCCTCGACCCATTCCCGTTTCATTCCTCGAACAATGGTCCGGGCCATCAAGGTATAAATGTACCGGTCGGCGACAACGATGAAACCCGCTCTCAGCGCGGGGATGATTCGGTTTTCGAGCTGATCCGCAAAATCCGTCGCGTAAAAAAGAGCCATGGTGGTCTGTCCAAGGATGTTTCCTTGCTTGGCTTTGTCGAGCTCGTTGCTGACCAGCGTGCTCCGCCTTAGACCGGTATTGACCACGGCGTGTCCGTTCTGTTCGAGCCAGTCCGTTACGCCCGCGATCTGGGTACTGCGCCCCGAACCGTCGGCACCCTCGATCACAATCAGCCGACCGCGGAGACCCGAAGTGTCCACGTTCGGCAGTCCTTTTCCATAAAAGTGTGCTGGGCTCATTTTCTTGCCCTCAACTTATAGGCCTCTAGATCTATATGTTTACTCACGATCGAACGAACGATCTCTTGAAGCGGTTCGATGGGCATTGTCGCGTCCATCACGTCAAATCCGAACTCGTCAACCATGTTGACGTATTCATCATTGATCTTTCCCTGAAAGATCGAGAAAGATTCATAAGGGTCGTTCGAAAATCCCATATCCATACCCGCCTCGTGATACTTCAGTTGAGGTCTGGATGAAAGAATACGGTCGAGCGCGACTTCGAGTGGGAGTTTGAAGAAGAAAGCAATGTCGGGCTTGACTGCAAAGCCGTAGGCCCTCCGCAACCATTCACGGTCGCAGCCACGCGAGGAATCGCGCGCAAACGCGGTGTAGACGTACCGGTCGCAAAGCACGATATATCCGGCCTTGAGTAGTGGCTTGATCTGCCGCTCATAGCGATCGGCAAAATCGGTACAGTGAATGAGGCTGAAGGTCGTCGGTGTCAGGAGATTGTTCTTCTTCCCCTTTTTCGTGGCACTCTTCACGACGACGGAACTGTTCCATTCCGTGAAGAAGACCTTATAGCCCCCCAGTTCCAAATACCGCCGGAGTAGATAGATCTGAGTCGACTTCCCCGATCCGTCAAGCCCTTCAACGGCGATCAATTTCCCAGGATGGTCATCCATGGTGGTTCTGTCCTAAACGTTCGGAATCGCGAGCACGAGCGATCGTTTTCCCAAGCCTGAGAGCCTCCGGATGCAAATCGCGCGCTCCTTTTGTGTCTAGATCTTAGTTTTGCACGTTTCCCGCCTCCAGACAAGAACGGCGCGAATCGTGAGACCGCGCCCGCGATTACAGTCGCTTCTTGACTTGATCGAGAAGAACGGCGACAAGTATGACTGTGCCGATAACAACCATCTGGAGATAGGTGTCAACCTGAAGGAGCGTGAGACCGTTGTTCAAAACGCCGAGCAACAAAGCGCCGATCAGTGTCCCGATAATCTTGCCCTCACCGCCCTGTAACCTTGTTCCCCCCACAACACACGCGGCAATGACGTAGAGTTCAAAGAGCATTCCACTGTTTGGATCTCCGGCACCTAGTTTGGACGCCACAATCACACCCCCCAGGGCCGCGGTTATGCCGGTGATGACGTACGCGCTGAAACGTACGGCGCCGACGGGTATTCCAGAAAGCCGTGTCGCGTCTTCATTTCCCCCAACGGCATAGAGGTATCTTCCGAACCGTGTCGAACCGAGGACGATGTACGCGAGCAGATACGCAATGGCCATGATAACGACCGGTACCGGCAGCCAATCTCCCAGCCAACTCTTGAAAAGAAATCCGCGCCCGATCAGATCGACAAACTCGTCGTAGGCGATGGGGATGGCGCGTCCTTTGGAGATCGTGTAGGCCAATCCGCGAGTGATCTGCATCAGGGCCAGGGTGGCAATGAACGGTGGAACGCGAAAACAGTTGATCACAACACCCGAAAATGCACCGGTCACCGCGCCGACGACAACGGTAAAGAGAACCGCGAACAGTAGCAGACCCATAACACGTCGGGCCGCAGAAATCACCTCATGCTCTCCCCCCACGGTCGCCTCTCGCGCTAACTCGTAGGCGACGGGATCCAAGGCAATGAGCGTGCGTACGCCAGGCTTTGCCGCAAGCGCTTGCCGAAGTTCGTCACGCAACCCCGTGCGCTTCCCGGGAAGGCCAAGGCCTACCGTATTGACGTGCAATCCCTCCACCGACCCCTGGAGTTCAGCATCGATGGCTTCGACCGCTTCGCGCATCTCTTCGCAATCGGTCACATAAAGCGCGAGCATCGGTCCCGGGGAGGCCGCGGCCGCCCGTTTGGCCGTGGTGGAAATGTCGACGTCGATGCCAGTTATGCTCCCAATCGTCGCTAGTCCCAATAGCAGTCCAACGATACCACCTAGTGTGCCTCCGGATACCCCCCCGGTTACCTTCCCCAGTTTGCATCGAGAACCGAGAGCGGAAAGAAGCGCCGCTCCCACCACGATTCCCACAACACTCCAGGCCCACCATGGAATTCCACCGGGCCGGTTGATGGTCAACGCAGCAATCACACCCAAAAAGGCAACGAGCGATCCCACCGAAAGGTCGATCCCGCCCGTCAACATGACCATGGTCATGCCCACGGCAATTATGGCAAAGACCGAAATCTGCCGAGCGATGTTGATTAGATTTCTTCTACGGAGGAAGACTGAAACGGTCGAGCGCGGTGGTCCGACAACTTCGACCGCTCGATCGAGGCTGGCCGCGACCGTGGCGACAATCCCCGCGATCCGTTCGTGAGTCTGATCGACGTACCCGACGATTCCGATCCGCGGATTCGCTTGCAGCGCCGTGCGTATAGCCAGACTCATTTCGCGGCGTTGAGAGGAATAGGGCAGCACCTCGTCGAAAACCCCATCCTCACTGTTGCGAACGCGCAAGCCCCCGATATCCATCAGCGGAATCGGGTTTCCATTCGAGTCGAGAGGTGGAGCGGCTTCGCGTTGCGCGAGTTGCGCATCGGTGGGGAGAATCAACAAAGCCTCGGCGCCCAATGATGCGCGCCTTTGGGTGACGCGATCCATGAACTTATCGGTCCCACGTTCTCCGGGGACGGCCGGTCCCGGTTGGCGAGTCCAAATCGCCAAGAAGACGCAGATCGCCAGCAAGACAACAGCCATGCCGTAATCGGTGATGAGACGGGAACGTAAGAGGCGCAGCATAGTCGAGAGAAGCGTGTGGCTATGGACGAATGGTTCGTGAATGGGCGACGCTGAGTACCGACGGTCAGACTTCGAGTTTCGACCTGAAATACGGAATTGTCTTCTTCAGGCCTTCCTCCAAAGAAATACGAGGTTCCCAACCGAGTTCCCGTTTGGCTTTGGTGATGTCGGGTTGCCGAACTTTCGGATCGTCCTCCGGTAATTCCCGGTAAACGATCTTGCTGGATGAACCGATCTCTTGGACGACCTTCTCGGCCAACTCCAATACGGTCATCTCCCGAGGATTGCCGATGTTTGTGGGTGTGTCTACATCCGACCAGAGCAAACGCATGATGCCCTCGACCTCGTCGTCGACATAGCAGAACGAGCGTGTCTGCTCGCCTTGTCCGAAAACGGTGATATCTTCACCCCGTAACGCCTGCGAAATGAACGTCGAGACCACACGACCGTCCTTCTCGCGCATGTGGGGGCCGTAGGTGTTGAAGATCCGAACGATTCGAGTCTCAACGCCGTGATAACGATGGTAGGCCATGGTCATGGCCTCGGCGAACCGTTTGGCCTCATCGTAGACACCACGCGGTCCGATCGGATTGACATTCCCCCAATAGTCCTCGGTCTGAGGGTGAACGAGAGGATCGCCGTAACATTCGGAGGTGGAGGCGAGCAGAAACCGCGCCCGCTTCTCTTTGGCCAATCCCAACGCCTTGTGCGTGCCCAAAGAGCCTACCTTCAACGTCTGGATCGGCAGCTGTAGATAGTCGATGGGGCTGGCCGGGGACGCGAAATGGAGAATCGCATCGAGTTCGCCGGGAACGTGGATGTAGTTGGTAACATCGTGCCGGACGAAGATGAATCCATCACGGCCGATGAGGCGTTCAATGTTGGAAAGGTCGCCGGTAATCAAGTTATCCATGCAGACGACTTCATTGCCATCGTTCAACGCTCGCTCGCATAAATGCGAGCCAAGAAACCCCGCACCACCCGTAATTAGATAACGTGCCATCTCTTCTATCTCCAGCGTGCTCACAATTTCACGTGTCTATCCGCCCCCACCGCAGGTTACCGCTCCCGTACGACAGGTTGGGACGACGTCTGACTATAGTGCATCTGTCGATAGCCGTCACCGGTCGATGGAGTTGGAGCGTTTCACTCCCCCGCGCGCCGGGGGCAGCCGCTGTCATTGACACTAGACGTTGCAGGCCACATGCAACTGCCACGGCCCGTTCTTTAGAGCCACCACAACAACTGTACGGCCTAGCCCGAGCCTATAGGGCATGCCATTCTCTGCTCATCCTTCAACGAAACAGAGGCTTCTCATGCACGATTCCCCCCGCCAGACCCGCCTTTGGGCTATCTTCACGACGCTGTGTTTCTGCCTGGTTCTCCAAACCACCACGGTCGACGCACAGGATCCGCAATCCCCCGACCGGTGGATCGCAACCGACTTCGGTGCTGTCGGAGATGGCACAACCGAGTGCTCGGCCGCGCTCCAGAAGGCACTGGACGCCGCCGGTGCGAACGGCGGCGGTGAAGTGTATCTGCCTGTCGGTAATTACCACGTGAACGCGCCGTTGAGGGTGCCCAGCGGAGTGACCCTGCAGGGTGTCTGGCAAGCGCCCCACCACTCGGACTATACGCTGGGTAGCGCGTTGTGGGTTACGGGCGGCCGCGGCGAGGCGGAAGGACCCGCCGCCGTCACGCTCACACCGTCCTCCGCGATACGCGGAATCACGTTCTATTACCCCGAGCAGACGATCAAGAATATCGTTCCCTACCCCTACGCCATTCGCGGAATCGGTATGAACGGTACTGTCGAAAACGTCACGTTCATCAACGTCTATCAAGGTATCGAATTCGGTAAACAACACGAACTGCACACGATCCGGTACGTCTACGGTTGCGTGCTGCGGCAGGGAATCTATATCAACCGCTGTACCGATATCGGACGTATCGAGAACGTCCACTTCAATCCTCATTTTTGGGCTCGGGCCAAGGTTTTCAACAAAGTCGAGGAAGGAAAAGATAGCTGGAATCGCTTGGCCGAGTACCTCAATACGAACCTGGAAGTGTTCGTCTTCGGCCGGACGGATTGGGAATACGTGATCAACACGTTCGCTTGGGGCTTCAAAGTCTGCTACCGCTTCGTGAAGACAGAAGCCGGAGCGTGTAATGGTAACTTCCTGGGGTGCGGTGCGGACGGTGGGCAAACCTGCGTGCTCATCGAAGATACGCAGAGCCCAGGGCTGTTGTTCACGAACGGTGAGTTCGTGGCATTTACAGGCGACGACCCCACCATGGTGCGGACCGGTGAAGGCTTCAGTGGTGTGGCGCAGTTCACGAACTGCTCGTTCTGGGGGCCGTGCTCGGAGAATGTAGAGATCAAAGGTACAGGCGAAGTGAGCCTGTACCAATGCAACTTCGTCCATTGGGGTAAGGGAAAAGGCTACGCGGTGAGCCAACACGGAGGGACGCTGATGATGTCGGCCTGTAACTTCAGGCAAGCCAAGCCGCATCTCTACCTCGGCCCCGATATCGTGGGCGCGGCAATCGTCGCCAACCGCTTCAAAGGCGGGCAACAGGTCGTCAACAAAGCTCCAGAAGATCGTGTGGAAATGGGCATGAACCTGCAACGGTAAGAACGTGCCAGAGGCGAGCGAGACTACGAATCATCGGGGAGATCCCAGCGCCGTTGAAGGTAGCGGAGGAGAGCTTTGTGGTACTCCACGGCTGCTGCGGCAGCGGATCGCTCGGTTTCGATCTTCACGTCGGGCGTCCTGAAAACGAGCCCCACATAAGGGCCAACCGCTACCGCGTCGGACATCCCGCCGATCTCGAGCCGGGAGAGCGTTGCGGAATAGACTTCGCGGAATCGAGGTTCGATCTCCTGAAGGGTCACCCTTTTCCAGCCTGTCCGGTCGACGATCTCCACGAGACTCTCTTTCCCCTCGGCGGCGCGCTGCAACGCATCGTTGAGCTCCTTGACCACGGCCTGTAAAGCTTGCGAACGGGCGTTGGCTGAGGGTCTCTTCCCATCTTGCGCCGCGTCCACAACCGACTCGTCCGGTAGCCCAGCATCGACAATCAGAAACTGCCCCGCTCGTTCGGTCACCTTCGGAACCGCTGCTCGAGCGGCGATTGGCTCAGGCAGCTCAATCGCTCCGATCATCGGCCCCGCCAAATACGCAATGCGATAGTGTTGTTTCTCCCATGAAATCTTGGCCGTGTCTTCGGCGTTCTCGCGCTTTTGCTGAGCCTGCCACAGACCCGTGAGAAGCTCAGTGGCGTTCAACTTGCGTTCGAGGATTTTGACCGGTAGTTGCGTCAGATACTCTTCAAGCCGAGGGATCACCCATGCGGAGGACGGTTCGGGTTGGAGCCCCGGCCGGAACCGGATACGGTTAAGCGCACTCTCAATGTTGATCCAGTAAGCCTCATTGTTCATGTACGCAGTTAGGTGCGGTTCGGCTTCCTCAAAGGTCATGAACCGTTCTGCAGTGGCCTGGAGACAGTAAAGCAGCCGCCAAACATTGCCAACGCGGATCGGTTCGGACAGGTCACCCTTCTTGAGGTCGAACGCGGGCGCCAAAAGCTCGTCCGGTATCCGCCAGCGGGCTCCCCTGACCGTTCCATCCGAGAGAACGGTACCCAGATGGCCCGTGGAAACGGACTTCCGTGCGGTGAGTTCCTGAGCGACATCCTCAAACGATTCCCCACGGAGGAGACGTTCGCGCACACCGTTCAGCGTTGTCTGCGCGGCTTCGTGGGCCTGTTCCCGTACCTGTTCACTAGACGCCGTCGTCGCTAGACGGACGATGACTTGGGCCAACTCACGGGTTGCCCGGTACTTCAGCTCGTCCCGCTTCATGTCGTAGGCGGCCTGCATCCATTGAGGATGGATCGTGGGCTGTTCGCGCAGCCGACTCAGCAGCCGCTGGACACTACGCTCTTTTCGGAAGCGCCGCTCGCGAGCCGCCGCCCGGGATCGTGTGGCCGGATCGATGACTTGAGCCGCCGCCCAACGGTCGGTCCGCAACTGCAGCGCGGCCATCGCCTCGCCAAACTCGCCCGTTCGAAAGCGCGACTGAAAATCGTCGAAACCGATCTCGTTCCAGAAGGTCATGCTTCTCTGTAATTCTGTGCGAGTGACCCCATGAACGGTATTCGCCACGGGCTCCCCGCTATTCGGGGACGCGGCTGCACCGAACGGAATCCACACAACACACGCGAGCGTGAGGAAGCTCAATGTAGTTCCCAAAAGTAACTTCCGACTGGAGAGCGTCGAGCGCCCGGCCACCGAGGGCACTGCGTGCGCCCTACCGGACGAAATGCCAGAGAGACGCTTTCGGTGAGAAACAGGTCTGTTGGCTAGAGAATGTTCAGGGTTGATTCGCACGAGTCCGCAATCCAATTATGAGGTAACGATCCATTCCCGGTTTCTGGGACCGGCTTGAGATACCGGAAGAAGAGAGGCCGGTTCCACGGTTACCGCCACTGACGATATCGCGTCGATCCCCGCTGACACGGACGAGGTTCCCCCCGACGACGCGCCAGTTGTCGGGCGAGATGGTCAGCGCCGAACGGTGCAAAGTCAGCGGTTCGAGGGGTTTCTCCGCGTATTGGCGTTCGCGCCGAATGGCGGTCTTCCCGGAGCGCACGAAGTCTTCGGTTTCGGTCAGAGCGTCTCCCCGGTCCAGTTCGAGCGTGACAGTCACTTTCGCGCGGGAGGTCTTGGGATCGACGGAGACGGTCTTGACGGTCAGGATGTGGCCTGGGAAGACCATCGAGATGGCATCCTCTCCGGACCACGCGCTCATCCAGATGGTATTCTGAAGGGTGTACGTGCCAAAGGTCTTGAAGCGTTCGCGGAGGAGGGTCCGCATATCTACCAGGTCACGGGGGACCGAGCCGCTGATACCGCCCTTTCCGGCGAGAATTACGCGGCATTCGATCTCAATGTCGTCGGCGAACGTGACTGTGGCCGCCGTTGCCGGACGGACTGCCGCCGCACCCTCCACCTCAGCCAGAGTGTGTGCGGCAACGGAGGAGGCCGTTCCCATGAGAAGCGGGAGTATGAGAGCCCATGGGGCTGTCGGTCTGGTCATGATGGCACACCTTTCCGGTTTGCGGCAGAAGTTTCCATCTGCGCACCCCCATCCCGTCACCGAGAGGTTGCAACGAATATGTGGGGATCGCTGCCACCAGCCATCCCCGGTAGCGCAAAAGGGCACGTCGACCTCTTACGGGAGAACGTTCGGCGGCGGCTCGACGTCACTGCCGGGCCCACTCGTGCAACGCTTTCGCCGGGTAACTGTCGCAACGTTAGCGCCAAGTTTCGCAACGTTAACGCCAAGTTGTCGAGACTCCTCCGGCTGGTAGGCCATCCGAGCGCGGCGTGCGTGTGAGGTGACACCGGTTGGCCGTATCCGCGCAAGCGTGTAAAATCATTTATTCCGTTCGGTTCGCCGAACTTATCTCCTGGGATGCGGCCGCGACCGTTGGCCGGTATCCCGAACGCTAGGTTTGAGACTCATGAGTGAGAAGGACAATCCAACCCCCTCGACTGGTCCATCAGATATCCAACCGGATACGTCAACTGTCCAACCAAGTAAGCCACGGCGGCCGCTCGTGTTGCTCGTCATCACCGCCGCCGCTATCGGTTTTGTCGCGCATCTGGGGATTCTGCACCTGATGCGCTTCGAGACTATCTATCACAGTCCCGACAACATCGAGGTTATCAAGTCACATCCGCTGGAGGTGACGGGCCTTGGCGGCTATGTGCTGATGGCGGAATCGGCACTGAGCGGTCAGTATGGGCTTCAGCAGATCGGCGCGGCTGTCCTGGCCGGATCGGCGAGTTTCGGTTTTGTTGTGCCGGTCGGCGACAAGGTGGGATGGATTTTCACCGGGATAACGGCTCTGGTCTCGTTCGTATTGGTGATCGGTCTGTGGACCCGGCAGGCTTGGGCGCACGCGGTGTTTGTGGGTCTACTCGGGCTCTCGATCGTGGCGCTGTTGTTGGACGCTTTGACTCGTCTCTTGCCGAATCCGTTGCCGGCGTTGTCCTCTTGGGCGATATCGACGCCGGACGGCTCCGCCTATACCGGCGACCATACATTCATGTGCGGGCTGATCCTTCTCGGATGCGTGGTCAGCTTGGTGGCGTTGCGGGCGAAGACCTTTAAGATCTACATCAAGAGGTAGGCCGCAACTCTCGGGCAACCATCGCGTGAGGAGCCTGGCTCTCATGGCTCGGCGCAGGGTGAGGCGTTTGAACCGTCAAGTCCAAGACAATTCCCCATCACGTCTATCGAGAAGAGAAACGCTGAACGCCCAACCCATGCGCGCGTTTCGTGTCTGTTCACTTCATTGCACGTTCTATTAGGAGAAGCCGACGTCCAACCAACGCCGTGCCATCGTCACCGTCCTCTTGGGGCTGACGATCGTCTCTTCGACCGCTACCGCGCGAACGCCCACGTATCAGGCTGCCGATACAGGGAGTTACTTCACGGAATGGCTTTTCTGCGAACCGTTTCCGAACCCACGGAGCCCGGCCGGTATGGGGCCCGCTCGCCGTTTCCCCGCCATGTATACGGACTATCTGGAAGCGCGCGGGGGTGAGTTTTCCGAACTCCGGGCGTACGTTTTGGCGAAGCTGCTTTGGAATCCGGACTGCGATGTGGACGCCGTCATCGACGACTTTATGTACGGGTATTACGGGCGCACCGGTCAGGCGATACGCGAGTACCTCGACTTCACGCATAGCCGTGTGAAGCCGTCGACCTATCTGCGATTCAGTAATTCGTACGACATCCCGTTGTTCGGGGGGGATTTTCTATTTCAGGCCGAACGGATGCTCGATCGAGCCGAAGCGGTGGCCGAGGATGAGACGATCCGCAGGCGGGTGGAGATGATCCGCATGCAGGTTATGTATCTGAAACTGCGCCTAGACTTGGCCCGTGCGGTCGAAGACGGAACGTACGAGCGGTTCAAAAAGGCCGCCACCCGCGAGAGCATCGACCGGATCCAAGAGTGGAATCCCATCGCGACGTTCTACGACCCAATTGACGCCCAAATCGAGGCCATGAAAGCGGAGTAACCGTGCCGAATCTCAGGCGCGGGAATCCATGTGCGGGCTGGACATTTGAACATAAGTTCAGTACCTTATCCGTACCATGGATGGGATGCGGACAAGACTCGAAGCCGAATACGTGCAAGTGGAAGCGACCGCGGTGGTCTGGGCTAAATCCCCGTCTTCACAAGACTCCAGCCGCCGCTCAAAAATCCAGCCGCTACGCTTTATTCGTCCGACCCGGCAAGGACTCGGTCCTCAGCTCGGTTCGGGACAGGAACACCGCGTCCGCTGTATCCACAGCGTATGGCGATCCGTGGAGGGCACAGACCCCTTCTACCACTTCGGCCTCGAAGACAACGACGGAACTCATTTCCATCTTGTCTTCGATGTGAAGCGCCTTACCTGGTGGAGCCAGTCGGCGGCGTCTGTCTAAGCCACCCGGCGGCCCTTGGCAATCATCTCCAAGTACTGATCGTGCTCGCGGGAGACCCGGGAGCGAAGCGCTGTCCCCTCATGGACGTACAACCGGTACAGCAGGATCAACTCTTCGCCCGCCTTCAACGCGGCTCCCCCGCCAAGCGCCAAGAAACTGGGGGCAAAAGAACCATGATCGCGTGTGCACCAAGTTGCGGGATGCTCGGGATTCGTGGGATGGTCGTACACCGCCAACCCCACATACTGACCGTCTTCCCGAGGTCCCGAATAGTCGCACCACGCGGCCTTCTTTCCAGAGGTCGCCGCTTCGTTGACCATTCCATCGGAGTTGGTGATACATCCGCCCCGCCGAACGGCCAAGTAATCCGTCATACGTATCTGTGGAAAACCGAACGCCTGATTCGGTCCGAACTTCACATCGCCGTCCGTGGCGCGCAAGGTTATCAGAAGATCGACCTCGATGCCGTACTCAGACGGTTGATGTACAACGTACGTCAGCTCGTCCTCCAGAATCTTCTTGCCATCCGGCGCAATCCAATCGTTCATGACCGAGAAAATGCCGCGGTCTTCGCCGCTGATTTTCGCCAGGACCTCGCGGTGGCAGATCTTGCCCTCGCCCCCTTCTTCTGTCCAGAAGTTGATTCCGTTGACGTCACGATGCCCGAGCCATATCCCGTGATGATGAGGGTTGTCCATAGGCGCGTCCCCCAAAACGTTGTAGCCATCTAACGTGCGCAATTCGCTCAAATATGGACGAAATCCATCCCGGTTCGGCAAGTACCGAAGCACAGTCTTATCTCTCAGCCGGACGACAACACTCCTATCGTGCAATTGATGGATATTAAGCAACGGGGCCATCTTGTATACTCCCAAATTTTTTTGTAGCCCTTGCCCCAAAACAGTCTCGCTAGGCCGGGCGTCAAACTCTCGTGATCCTAACCATCGTTTGGAATCGACTCCAAATATAACCCAAGGACTGTCTCCAAACCAGCGGGCGGCTACCTTCCTTCGCCTTCCGCTTACTTGCCAACGTGTCGCGGCACCAGTCGAAACGTCCGTATTTCAAAAGGCGACAGGGTGAACGGCACTCGTTGCCCGTTCCGATGTTTGTCGACCGCGACGCGTTTGCGAGACTCACCAGATAGGTCCGCCAAGCCGACCCGGCATAGCGCGCCCGTCCACAGGAACTCGGTTTGGACGGTGCGCCCGTGGGGTTCCCAGATGCGCGCCAGCAGACTCTCACCATCCCAGTGGAGCGACGAGAGCATCGCCTGCCCCGCTCTGAGAGTGAGCCAAGAACGGCGGGCCGGTAAATCGCCCTCCTGGAATGGCAGGGCTGTTGCCGTCAACGGCATGGTCGCAGCCCGTGCGGATCCGACGATGCCAGCCGTCCGCCAATCCCCCGTATGAGGTTGCAGGAAACACTCCGCAGCCCCGGCTGTGAGAACCTCCAGGGTGTCGCCCTTCCGTTGGAAGAGTACGCCACCCGGACTGGATACCATCAAACCCGCCTCGGTGACCGCACGATGTGGGCCTTCTGAGACGTTCGATGCACGCTCCATGTTCCCGGCTCTCGAGGGCCGCCGCAACGCCCCCTGCACCTCCAACTCGCGCTCCAGTTCCCGGACAGCCTCGGCCAGGCGTCCGCTCTGGGCGATGAGCACAACTGTGGGCCGGTCAGAATCCACTGTAAATACAAGGCCCCAGCCATGTGCCGCAATCTCCGCCTGCAAGTAGTGAAAGACCGCTCCGGGTAGACTTTCGACCAAACGTTTGGCCTCTGCACCAGACGTATCCGTCCCTATGACAAACCGGATTCCGCCCGGAGTGATGGAAACGTTGGGGATGGGGGCTTCCTCCGAAACGAGTCGCGTGGGAACACCACGCTTGAGAAACGCTTGCATTAGACGATGAGAAGCCGCTCCAGACACCTTCGCCGGAGACACAATTTCCACGGCCTCCACAGAGAACGACTCTCCACCCTCTACGCCCACTGTGCAAACGTAGGAGAGGTCGCCCCAGCGAGTGGGTCCGCTACACCCCGCCCCGGCGACCGTAACGCCGAACGGTTCGCCAACAAGCAAAGAATTGCCCGCCAGTTCCGGTACAGCCAGATTGAGGCGGACAAGCTGACGGTCTTCCAGAGAACGGACCGTCAGGCGAGGTCCGTGCTTTGGTATACGCAGTCGGTAGCCCAAGCGCGTGTCCGTCTCGGGAACAACATCCAATTGGATGCTGAGAGGACCCTCATAGAGATGGCAAGCCGCCGCGTGCTCCTCGAACGGTTCTTCGGGCTGGCCGGTTCGAGGCGTAACCGCCAAAGCCACGCCCTGGCCGCGTGCGGCCAAGATGTCGCTTTCGCTGTCACGCTCGATCAGACGTACAATCCCACCCCGGGCGGGGTCGACATCGACAAAAAAGCCGTATGTCCGCAAACGTTCGGGAGCATCGAGGGTCCTTCGCACCGGCGTGGGTGGGCTCCCCTCCACAACCGCATAGAGCCGATAGCCCATGGCCGAAACGTTCTCCGCCAGGAAGTCGACAGTTCTCTGCCCGTCTTCGGCCGCTGTCTCCCACGGCGAAAGCAGCGCCACCTCCTGCGGAACGACGGCACCGGTTGCGGTGGCGATCCGGCGGCCCGCAGGGAGAACCGCGCGAGCCCGGTCGGTGCGCGGGAACGGTGATGGGTTCCAGACTACGAGAGCGGTTTTGGCTGCGGAGTGGAGTTCGCCTGTGCCGATTCGCGCCGCAAGTTTGCCGAGGGCTTCTGTGCGAAGAGCCTGAATACGGTGCTGCAAATCGCTGAAGGAACCGGTGAGATCATCGGTCAGGTCGAGCAGTTCTCTCCAGCAATCCGTGACAGCACCTGAGAGTCTGCCGCCTGTCTCAATGTCGGCAATCGCCGCCCAGCGTTCGGTTTCCAGGAGAGCGTTCTCGAATTCCCAGAGGTGAGTCAACTCGGCCGTGAGCGAGGTCTCCGAAGGGGTCGGTAGCCCAGCCAATGGGTAGACGGCCTCCCCCCGCTCCACCCGCTGGAAAAGCCGTTGAAGCGATGCCAGGTGAGCCGGGGGCGCTTTCCCGGATTCGGAACCGACGGGCTCGGCCCAGCGGTCCAGCGATATCCCGGATGCGGTGATGCGCGCGCCGCCGGAAACCTCAAGATCGGAGACGGCCCCTTGCCAGAGCGCATGGCCCGATGGAGCCAACCGCCAATGAGCGCCCTGCGGGGCTGGGGAGTAGGTCAACAGCGCGTCAAAACCACTTGAAAGCAAGAGCTGGGGAGACTGCATCGGCAGCCCTCGGGGATCGCCGAACAGTGCGGTTCGCGATTCCAGGCCTAGCCAGCGACGTTCCACCGCGCGTCCCAAAAGCATGTTCCGCACGAAAGACTCTCCCCCCAACCTCGAAGCGGCGGCCATCCGGTAAAGGCCTCCAGTGGAGACTTTGCCCTGCGCGGCGAGTGAGCGCAGAGAGTCTCCTAACTCGGGGCGCTTGGCGAGTGAATCGCTCAGTGTTCCGGAATCGATGAAGAGGAAAGCGTGAGGCGGCTGAACGCCGGGCGGAAGGGTCTCATCGAGTTGCGGAGGCGCACCGATGATGCCGAGCCGGTATTCCCCGGAGGCTCCGCTCGACAGGAGGAGCAGGCCAACCAGCAGACCCGTCGTTAGACTTTTCATCACAGCATCCCTGTGCAGACAGCGTTCCCGCTCTAGACCCATGCGGAGATAACATCGTAGTCCAGACAGGA
>CAYTDF010000041.1:0-1550 GCA_964436365.1 uncultured bacterium
TCCAAATCTGTGATACTGGTGAGGAACTCAATTCCCGCCAGGTCGGAGATTCCCTGTCCACTAACGGCTAGCCGCCCGGTCTTGGCGGCGGCCTCCTCTCGGGTGAAAGAGCCTCCCCGTTCCACACCCATAAACTCTTCCACCGCGTTACGAAAGAAAGGATCGGGGAAATTCCCTTGGGTATTGATACTCTGAACTCGCATGAAGTGAGGGAGGGCATACCAATACGCGACGGCCAACACGACCGTCGCGGCGCTGATCTCCAGTGCGTGACGTGTCTTCTTGCGGGAGATTCGTTTCATGGTTGTGGCTCTGTGATCGCTAGGCCGCTTACCAGTCTGCCGCTGTCCTTCTTGAACGTCGGCTCTCCCAGGCGCCGACGGAGGGCATCCAGTGCGTCGTGTTGGCTGAGAATCCCGTCACAGTTTCGAAGATCGACGAGTTTCAATTGGCTGAGTGTGGAGAAGTCAGGGAGTGTCGAGAAAGGGTTGTCTGAGAGATGGACATGAGTCAACTGTGTGCAGGCACTGATGTCAACCTCTTTCAACCGGTTGCTGGGAGAGTTGAGCAATTGAAGCCCAGAATTGCCGGAGACATTCAGCCCCGCCAGGGTGTTGTAGGCACACGTCAACATCTCCAGCGCAGGACAGTTGGAAACATCTAACTTCGTTAGTCTATTTTTGTGGCATTGGAGTATTTTCAGCGCGGGATTGTTGGAGACATCCAACTCCGTCAGCCGATTAAAGCCGCATTCGAGATAGATCAAGGAAGGATTGTTGGAGACATCCAGTGAAGTCAGCCCGCTGTTACCACAGGACAGTTTTGTTAACGAGGTATTCTTGGAGACATCTAGCGTTTCTAGGGGAAGACCGCCGATGGACAAGAAGTCTAGGGCGGTATTCTTGGTGATGTCCAATCTCTCTAACGGAGTGTTATGGCAGTTAAGCCAGGTCAATGCGGGGTTCTTTGAAAGGTCGAGCGTCGTGAGTTGTGTTTCGTAGCATGCCAGTGAGGCGAGGGCACCGTTGTTGGAGAGGTCGATTGAAGTGAGTGGGTTTTCCTCGATTTCTACTCTTTGGAGCGCCGTGCAGCCGGATAGATCGAGCGTTGTGATTCGTGTGCCCTTGCAGACCAGTTCTGTAATGCCCGTGAAGAACTCGACTCCGGTCAGGTTTGAAATCCCTTGCCCGCTGCAGGCCAAGCCTTCGGTCTTGGCCGCAGCCTCGTCCCGGGTGAAAGGGGTTCCCGGCTCCACACCCATGAACTCCTCGACAGCGCTACGAAAAAACGGGTCGGGAAAGTGGCCCCTGGTGTTGATACTCTGAGCCCGCGTGAGAAAAGGAAATATATACCAGCACGCGATTACGAGCACAACCACTGCCGCGCTCAGTTCCAGCGAGAGGAGTTTCTTCCTGCGGGATATTCGTTTCATGGCGACGAACCGACAGAAATCCGGTCATGGTTGGTAACGGGTCACTTTACCGGTCGCGGCCCACTCGCAGGCGCGCTGCAAGAGCGGTGCCAGGCCCGGGGCTTGAAGCGCCTTCACA
>CAYTDF010000041.1:1560-10406 GCA_964436365.1 uncultured bacterium
TTGAAGACGCGGCCGGATTTGTAGTTCAAGACAAAACCCATCGGCTCGTCCTTCTCGGTCCTCACCGACCGGGCGGTCATCAGGACATCGATTTTCGGTGCACCCGTCAAGCAGAAATAGAGCTCGTCCGTGGTCTCGAAATCTTTCACCCCCTGGGTGATGGGGTGCTCGTGGTTTGTCACTTTCACCGTGAACGCCTGATACGGATCGTGGGCCTTCGCGGTGTCCCACACCCGGCCGATGATCTTCTCGTATTCCGGCCAGCCCAATGCGCCGTTCGGTTCGCTCCCCGTCCAGTCCCAGAACCCGCCACATGCGAAATGAAGAACGACGAGGCCCTTACCGGCGGCCATGTATTTCATCAAGCCGTCTTTCGCGGCCTGGCTGGGCATTGGCGACTTCCAGTTGCACCAGTGCATCACCATCACGTCGTAGCGTTCTTCGGGCGACGAGGCCAGAATCTCGATATCTTCGCTCACGTAGACATCGAAATGTTCCTGGGCACCGAGAATGCCGCGAATCACGGGCGTGGTCTCTTTCCATTTGTGACCGGGGTAGTCGTTGCCGGTCAGGATCAGGACGCGGATCGGGTCATCCTGCCCAACCGCCTCGGAAACCGTCCCGGCGACAAGGCCGATTCCCATCAGAAGTGTCAAGATTTGTGGAAGCGTTTGACAACTGGACATGGAATTTCTCCTTCGCGGGCTATGCGATGCGTGAGCCCTACTCTACGGAAGAGGGTGAACGGATGTCAAGGCGCGGGCCTGCGGGCGAAACTTCGGGACTTGTCTCGCCCACGGTCGCTGGCGGGCGCAAAAAGGCTTATCCTACCGGCGATTATCAGGAACCAAGTCACGACCGGCGCTGACACGCGCGAAAGGGGAACCAGAGTCTTCCAAAAGCTCTTTCCGTTTGGAGGACGCTGAAAGCCCAGCCACCGCAGCCCTACGGGCGCTGAACGGAAAAACTTTAGAGAGAGGCTCTATCATGGGCAAGACAGTGCGACTCACCATGGCGCAGGCAATGCTCAAGTTCTTGAGCAACCAATATGTCGAACGTGACGGCGTCGAACAACAATTTTTCGGCGGCATCTTTGGGATTTTCGGGCACGGCATGGTCGCCGGTCTCGGGCAAGCGCTGGAAGAGTACCAGGAGACCCTGCGCTATTACCAAGGACGGAACGAGCAGGGCATGGTGCATGCGGCCACCGCCTATGCGACGGCCAACCGCCGTATGCGCGCGATGATCTGTACCAGCTCCATCGGCCCCGGCGCGACCAATATGGTGACCGGCGCGGCCACGGCTACGATCAACCGGATTCCGGTCCTGCTGCTGCCCGGCGATATTTTCTCGAAACGCACGCCTGCCCCTGTGCTGCAACAGCTCGAATCGACGCACTCGCAAGATATCTCGGTGAACGATTGCTTCAAGCCGATCAGCCAGTATTGGGATCGTATCAACCGGCCGGACCAGATCATCACCGCGCTGCCCGAGGCCATGCGTGTCCTCACCAGCCCGGTCGAGACCGGCGCGGTCACCGTCGCGATTCCGCAAGACGTCCAAACCGAGGCCTACGATTATCCGGAAGAGTTCCTGGCCAAGCGCGTCTACCATATCCCCCGGCCCCCAGCCGAAGAGGTGATGTTGGAGCGCGCCGTGCAGTGGATTCAAGAAAGCGAACGTCCGATGATTATCGCCGGTGGCGGCGTGCTCTATTCGGAGGCCTGGGAGGCGCTGGCCGCGTTCAGTGAGGCGACCGGGATCCCCGTCGGCGAAACCCAAGCCGGTAAGGGCTCTCTGGTTTGGGACCATCCCTGCAACCTGGGCGCGATCGGTGTGACCGGAACCTCGGCCGCGAACCAAGTCGCCAACGAGGCGGATCTGATTATCAATGTCGGCACGCGGTTGAGCGATTTCACGACCGCGTCCAAGACCCAGTTCCAGGACCCCGATCTGCGATTTGTCGGCTTGAATGTTTCGCCTTTCGATTCCGCCAAGCATTCCGCGCTGCCTCTGGTCTGTGACGCGCGCGCCGGGCTGGACGCGTTGGCGGACCGGCTGAAGGCCAAGGGCTACAAATGTGACGATGCCTACGCGACGAAGTACCGCGCGCGCATCGCCGCGTGGCGGGCCGAGGAAGAGAGACTCTTCAACCTCGGGAACACACCGTTGATCAGCCAGGGCGAGGTGATCGGCGCGGTGACTAACTTCGTGACCGAAGAGGATGTCATGGTTTGCGCGGCGGGCGGTCTGCCGGGCGATCTGCATAAGCTCTGGCGCACGAAACGGCCGACCGGCTATCACCTCGAGTACGGGTATTCCTGCATGGGCTACGAGATCGCCGGAGGCATGGGCGTCAAGATGGCCGATCCATCCCGCGAGGTCTATGTGATGATCGGCGATGGCTCGTATCTGATGCTGGCCAACGAGATGGTCACCTCGATCCAAGAAGGCTACAAACTGACCCTGGTCATGCTCGATAACCACGGCTTCAACTGTATTCGTGGGCTCGCCGCCTCCTGTGGGAGCCACGGTTTCGGCAACGAGTTCAGGTTCCGTACGGACGATTCCGGGCTGCTGCAAGGCGGCAACCTCCCCATCGACTTCGCCGCCAATGCCGCCAGTCTCGGCGCGAATGTGCTGAAGGCCGCGAACAAGGACGAACTCATCCAGGCGCTGGAAACGGCCAAGACCTTCGACAAGACCACGATGATTTGTGTGGAGATCGACCCGCAGGTCTATGTGCCGGGCTACGACTCGTGGTGGGATGTCGCTGTGGCCGAAGTCTCCGGTATGGAGAGTGTCCGCAAGGCCCGCGCGCAGTATGTGGAAGCCTGCAAGCGTGAGCGTGATTTCCTGTAAGCAAGAACGACCGAATTCGTGCAAAGAAAAATGACGGGCGCTCGGTTTTCCGAGCGCCCGTTTGCGTTTCGTTTGTCTAGCCGCTTTGCGTCGAGCCCAACAGATGGGGGACTCATTAATCAGCCTTCTCTTGCTTGTGCGGCGCCCTCCTTGGTGTAGAACGGGAAGTCTTGCTGCCGGGCGAAGTCCTTCCAAGCGCAACCGATACAGGGTGCGCCCGCGTTGATACAGAAGTTCGTCCGCGAGTTCCACAGGCGAAGACTGCAATCGGCATGTGTCTTCGCGCCGAGACATCCGAGTTTGAACAGGCAACCGTCCTCGGAGAAGGTCGTGGCGAAGTTCTCACGCTCGTAATCCGAAAAACGGGGACACTGATCGTGAACGAGTTTCGAGTAGAACATCGTTGGGCGGCCCATGGCGTCGAGCGGAGGCAGACCGAACTCCAAAACATGGACGAGTGTGCCGACCATCCAATCCGGGTGGCACGGGCAACCCGGCAGAGTGATGGTGGGGGTGCCGATCCCTTTCTGTTGGAAGAATTCGGGAACGCTGACCGCACCGGTGGGATTGTTTTCCGCTGCGGGAATCCCCCCGACCGACGCGCACGCGCCGATAGCGATGACGGCCTTGGCTTTCTTCGCCGCCCTCTCGACCAGATCCGTGACCGGTACGCCACCCATGATACAGGCGTCGGGCATCCCCGCGGGCATGCTCCCTTCCACGACGAGGTAGAAGCCTCCCTCACCCAGCGCGCGGTCGACGATCTCCATGCCGGTTTCACCGGTCGCGGTCGACAGCGTGGAGTGGAACAGGAGTGAGATGTATTCGGTCAAAATCTGGGCGGGGCCCGGGTCCTCCGAGTTCAACAGGGAGACCGAGCAGCCCGAACAGCTCTGTCCTTGCAGCCAGATCACGGGGGCGTCCCCGGCGGCGAGTCTCTCTAAGGCGGCCGCGATGCGGGGCGCCGCCGTCGAGCCGAGCCCCATCAGCGCCGCGAGTTTTGCGCTTTGTTTCAGAAAATGTCTGCGGGATAGTTCCGTCATGGGAGGCGCTCCTTATCAATGAACCGCGCAGGCAAGGCACGGATCGAACGAACGGACGACACGTGTCGCTTCGATCGGATTCTTGGCATCGGCTATCGGCGTTTCCAGCAGGGCTTGTTCCACGGGCCCGAGTTGGCCGCGGTCGTCGCGGGGCGAACAGTTCCACGTGGTGGGGACCACGCACTGGTAGTTCGCGATCTTGTGATCCTCGAGTTCGATCCAGTGACCGAGTGCACCGCGCGGCGCTTCGGTCAGACCCACTCCGTGTCCGGTTGCGGGGATTTCGAAATCGGCGCATGTCGGCTCGCCCGGTCTCAGTTGGTCCGCCCATTCCAGGCAACGGTCGGCGACGATCTTGCACTCAAGCGCTCTGGCTGCGTGCCGGCCGAGGGCGGAGAGCAGATGGTCCGCGGGACGGTTCAGCTGACCCAGCAGCGAATCCACCAGCCGATTGACTTCGGGGTTTCTCCCGCTGTGGTACGCGATAAGGACGCGGGCCAGGGGGCCGACTTCCATCACCGTTCCTCCATACCGCGGCGCTTTCAGCCAGCTGTACGCGCCACTCTTATGCGATTGCGGCACCGTCTCCCCCCGGTCGGGACGCAACCCCGAGCCCGAAGAGAAGAAACTGTGGCGGGTATCTTCCGTGATCCGCGAGGGGTCGAATGGCGATAGCGAACCGTTGGTCAGAACGCCGGATGGGAAGAGTTTTTGGCTCGAGTCCGCGGACTCCGGGAAGACACCGTAGGCCAGGAAGTTTCCGCAGCCCCGTCCGACTTCAAAGTACTCGGGGAACGCGCCGGCGACGGCCAGCACGTCGGGTATATAACAGTTGTCGACGAAGGTTTGGAGTTTCTTCATCTTCGACCTATAGGCCGCGATCTTCCGTGCCGTCACCGTCTCGGTGACGCCTCCCGGCACCAATGCCGGTGCGTGCGGCATCTTCCCCGCAAAGATCGCACCCGCTTGCTGCGCGACCGCGCGCAGACTCAGCCCCTCGAGATAGTGCTTGATGGCCAGGATGTTGAGTTCTGTATCCTCGAGATACCGCGCCTCGTAGCGCGGGAGGAATGGCGCGGCGGGATAGACCGCACCGGAAGAGACCTGCGCCAGGACCCATGATTTTAGTTCTTGCAGCGCGGGCTCGCTCCCTTGGTACCGGGTGATGGCGGCGATGTCCACAAAATCCAGTGCCGACAGGTGATAGAAGTGGATGATATGCGACTGGACGTAGTTCGCGGCGAGAATCAGGTTACGGACCAGGCGGCCATTGTTTGGGGGGGCGAACGCCGTAGGCCTCGTCCTGGGAATAGACCGATGCGAGTCCGTGGGAGATGGGACAGACACCGCAGATCCGCTGTGTGATCTGCTGCGCGTCCAGTGGATCGCGCCCACGAAGGATAATCTCGAATCCTCGAAACATCTCCCCGTGACTGTGGGCGTCGACGACTCGATTGTTTTCGACCTCCACACCGATGGCGAGATGCCCTTCGATGCGTGTGACGGGATCGATTTTGACGGAAGTTGCCATTGCATCTTTCCTCACAAAAAAACGTTAGCCTGGCCGAAATTCGCCTAGGTCGGCCGAGTTTGCGGCTCGCGATCGCGCGGGACCTGGGCGCGTTCGCGAACAGACTCTTGGTGCTCGCTCCAACGGATTTTTGGACCCAAAGCGAAGGCCTTTTCTCTGGCGTTGACCGTGTGGTTGAGGTCACCGAGCCAAACGCGGCCCACCCCACCCAAACTAGCACAAGTCAATCACTTATAGCACAGAACCGGTGCGCGTGAGGAGCTCGTCGGTTGTCGTGTCGGCTGTCCGAGAAACGCGATACGGCGACGAATGAGCCGACCGTCCATTTTGTAAAGATCTTTACAAAACAGACTACTTTACTCCTGAACGCAGACGGTCCCAGTGCGAGCGGTTCAGGCTGGGCCGCCGGAGGGGGACGCCTTAGAAAGTGAGGACCTTCCAGTCCGATTGGAGCATATCCGACAGGGTTTTCCTCATGCCTTTGACCTCCAACCCAAGCTGACGCAACTCGTCGGTGACGTTGTATGCGTCCGCGCAAACAATACAGGCCTGGGTGACGACGCCCGACTCCTGCATGGCTTTGACTTTCGCTTGCAGTTCCTTGTCTTCCGCCAGCAGTTTGGCCGAGGGACCCCAGACCACGAGTTTCACCTCGTCGAACCACCCGGCGGTCTTCGCGGCGTGCGTGTACATCAAACAGACGCGGTGGGCGACGTAGGGATCGTCGCTGCTCCAGACGATCGCCAACCGAGTCGGGTCTGTCTCCTCTTTTCCTTCCGTTGCGACAACAGCGGCCAGAGCGACGGCCAGTACCGCGATTGCGACTCTCTCGGGTCGCAGCCACGTTCGGTTTCGTTCATCCATGATGGTGCCTCTCTTCCATCTGTTCGTGGAATGTCGGAACCAGCGTGAAGACTGTTTCCATGCACGCATAGCTTCGAAGATCGGCACGCGAACGGCAAGCCCCCCCCCGGCAACCACCGCGCGCGGCTTTGAGGAGTGTGATAGTCTCGGAAAAGCAAGAACGTTCGGGAATCGAGAATCCTGGAACCCGTGAGGGGAATGACGAATGGCGGATGCAATTCTATGTGTTGGAGAGGTCCTGTGGGATGCGTTACCGGCGGGGCTGTTCCTCGGCGGCGCGCCGTTGAATGCGGCGTACCATCTGCGGGAGTTGGGCGAACCGGTTCTTTTTACCAGCCGGGTCGGTGCGGATGAGTTGGGACGCGAGGTCCGGCGGCGCTTGGAGCGCCTGGGGCTCTCGACCGAGCACTTGCAGACCGATCCGGAACTCTCCACCGGATTCGTGGTGGTCAGTCTGGACGCATCCGGAAGCCCGACCTTCGACATCCTGGCCCCTTCCGCTTGGGACGCAATCGAGATAAATGAGGCTCTGCGGGACCGGGCCCGGCGGGCGCGCGCGATCGTTTTCGGGAGTCTGGCTCAACGTGACCCACGCTCGAGAGCGACGATTCAAGCTCTTTGGGAGAGCGAGGCGCTGATGGTTTTCGACGTGAACCTCCGGCCGCCGTACGACCGCAAGGAAGAGGTCGAGACCGGCCTGCGCCATGCGAACATCGTCAAATTGAACGACACGGAATTGGACGCTCTTCGCGATTGGTTCGGCCTGAAACCCGGATTCAAAGCGGGAACGATCGATCTCGCCCAGAGGTTCGAATGCCCGACCGTCTGCGTCACGCGCGGTGAGGCGGGCGCGGCGCTTTGGCATGAGGGGCAGTGGCACGATCACCCGGGTTTCCGGGTTAACGTTTTGGATGCGGTGGGATCGGGCGACGCTTTCCTGGCGGCGCTGCTTTCCGGCTTGCTCTCCGGTGCGGATGCCGCCGCGACGCTCGAGCGCGCGAACGCTCTCGGGGCGTATGTCGCTTCACAGAATGGGGCCACTCCGCCGCACGACGCCGACGCGATTCAGCGCATCCAGTGCGGTCAGGGCGCAGACTGAGGACGCAGAGGAGCTTCGAGGCGAATGATGAAACCAACGCGGATGGTTTGGACGAGTATCGTGACGCTTGCGCTCTGCGCCGGTTGCGGCCCCAGCGACGACCCCTCGGGAACGAAGCCGGAAGGCCGTCTGATCGGTGTCAGTTTCCAGACCATGACCAATCCGTTCTTTGTCGACCTGAACGAGGGGATCGAAACCGTGGTGAAGGCCAACGGCGACACGCTGATCACGGTGGATGCCCAGTGGGACAGCCTGAAACAGAAGAACGATGTTTCCGATCTGATTCTGCGTGGCGCTTCGGCGATTTTTATCAACCCCGTCAACTGGGAAGGCATCAAAGGAAGCCTGTTGCAGGCTCAGGAGAAGGGCGTTCCGGTGATCGTTGTCGACGCGCCGGTGAAGGACCAGAGCCTGGTGCTATCTACCGTGGCTTCGGACAACATCGAGGCTGGGCGGCTGGCCGCCCGGGCGCTGGCTGCGGCTCGACCTTCGGCCCAAGTGGCTGTACTGAGCTATTCCCTCAATAAGGCCTGCATCGACCGGGTCGCCGGGTTTAAGGAAGTCCTGAAAGAGTACCCGGATATGGTGATTGTCGACGAGCAGGAAATCCGAGGCACGACCGAGAGCGCTCGGCCAGTCATGCGGGATCTCATCGCCCGGTATCCGGAGATCGATGCGGTCTTCGCGATCAACGATCCCGCGGCGCTGGGGGTGATCTCGGCTTTGGAGTCTGCCGGAAAACTCGACAGCGTTCTCGTCGCCGCCGTGGATGGAGCCGACGAGGCCGTCCATGCCATCCAAAAGGGAAGAATGCTCTCCACATCGGCGCAGTTCCCACAAGAGATCGGTACGGCCTCCGCGGAGTTGATCTACGAGCACTTCGCGGGGACAACGGTCCCGAAAGAAGTGAAAGTCCGTGTCGAACTGATCACCAAGGAAAACGCCGCTTCCTTCCTGAAGGAAGAGTGAACGTATGCCCGGCGCGGCCACCCCAGAATCCCCACTCCTCCAACTGGAGGATGTGAGCAAACAGTTCGGTGGTGTTACCGCGTTGGACGGCGTCAGTTTGGAACTGCGTGCGGGCGAAATTCTGGCGCTTCTCGGCGAAAACGGTGCGGGAAAATCGACCCTGATCAAGATTCTCGCCGGTGTGCACCTCCCAGACTCGGGGGCGGTAAAACTGGACGGTAAGCGCGTCGAAATCCGCGATGTCTCCGACGCGGACCGGCTCGGCATTCGGGTTATCCATCAGGAACTCTCGCTTGCACCCAATCTCACCGTTGCCGAAAACATCTTCCTCGGACGCGAACCGGGCCGATGGGGTTGGCTCAGCCGCCGCCGAATGGAGCGGGACGCCAAGGTCTTGGTCGAAGGACTCGGACTCGACGAAATTCGCAATGTCGATACGGTTGTATCTACACGGAGCGTGGCGCACAGGCAGCTGGTC
>CAYTDF010000041.1:10416-15882 GCA_964436365.1 uncultured bacterium
GTCGAGATCGCCCGCGCCTTGTCGGGGCACGCCAGGATCCTGATCCTCGACGAGCCGACCTCTTCGCTCTCCGAGACGGAGACCGAGGCGCTTTTCGTGACGCTGAAACGGTTGCGCGGCCAAGGCGTGGGAATTGTCTACATCTCCCATCGGCTGGAGGAGATCGCGCGGCTGGCCGACCGGATCACGGTCTTGCGCGACGGCCGCTGCATCGGCACACAACCAACATCGCAACTCAACCAGCGTGAACTGGTGAAGTGGATGATCGGCCGAGATATCCAGAACTATTTCCACCGGCCGACGTGCCGACCGGGCGCGGTGGCGCTCGAGGTGGAAGGACTGCGTAATTCGGGGGTGCGCGGTGCGAGTTTCGTCGTGCATCACGGTGAGATTCTCGGTGTTGCGGGGCTCGTGGGGTCGGGCCGGACCGAGTTGTCCCGGGCCGTTTTCGGAATCGATCCCGTCCATAGCGGACGGATCCTCATCGAGGGGCGCGAGACGCGTATCCGTTCTCCCCGGGATGCGCTGGATGCCGGGCTCGTCCTTGTTCCAGAGGACCGCCGCAAGGACGGCTTGGTGATGATCCAGTCTGTGGCTTTCAATCTGGCTTTGCCTTGGGCTGCGGAGTGGAATCCCGGAATCGTGCCCAATACTCGGAAACGGCGGGAAATCGTGGACCGTGCGGTTCGCGAGTTCGGCATCAAGACCACCGATACCGAGCAGGCCATCGAGAGTCTTTCGGGTGGCAATCAGCAGAAGGTTTTGGTCGGGCGTTGGATGGAGCGTCGCCCCAAGGTTCTGATCCTCGATGAGCCGACGCGCGGCGTGGATGTGGGCGCACGGGAAGAGATGTTCGCCATCATCCGCGCTCTGGTCGAAAACGGCGTGGCCGTTCTGTTGATCTCTTCCGATCTGGCCGAGGTGATGGCCATGTCGCACCGAGTGATGCTGTACCGTGGCGGTTCGCCGCTCAAGACCGTCGCGGCGAATTCGATCTCTCTGGAGGATGTGATGCACGACTTGACGGGAGCGAACATCGATGCGCTTGTTTAGAGAAATAGGGCCGTTGCTGGTGGCCATGATCGTTCTGCTGATCTTCTTTGGGCTCTGGGCGCCCAATTTTCTGGCGGTCGAGAATCTGTTCGATTTGCTGGAGCAGGTATCGGTGAACGCCATCATCGCTTTCGGTATGACGTTGACGATCCTGATTGGGGGGATCGATCTTTCGGTCGGCGCCGTTCTGGCCGTCGTCGGGACCACGACGGTTTGGGTGTTGGGACAAGGAGCCGGTGACGCGCCCAGCATGCTGATGTTGATTGTGGCCGTGGCCAGCGGCCTGGGCGTCGCTGCCGGGTTCGGGCTTTTCAACGGTGTATGCGCCGCGAAAACGCCGATGCCTCCTTTCATCATCACGCTGGCTACGATGATGATCGCCCGGGGCATGGCGTATCGTTTCAACCAAGCCCGTCCCATGCCGATTCCCGACCGCGAAACTCTCTTCTTGAAACTCGGAAACGATCGTCTCTTCGGACTGATTCCCATTCCCGCGCTGGTCATGCTGCTGATCTTTGTCGCGGCTGCGATTCTCTTGCACTGCACACGGTTTGGCCAGCACCTCTATGCGATCGGAGGCAACCGGGAAGCGGCGCGCTATACCGGTATTCCGCTGGCACGTACGGAGATTCTCGTCTACATGATCTGCGCGCTCCTGACCGGAATCGCGGGGATGATTCACGCGTCACAACTCTATTCGGCCGAGCCGGGATCCGGGGAGGGCTTCGAACTCGACGCTATCGCCGCCGCCGTTGTCGGCGGAACCAGTTTCACCGGCGGCATCGGGAGCATGTACGGCACGCTGTTGGGCGCGATTATCATTGGCATTTTGGATAAAGGTCTAAACATGGCCGGAGTCCATTTCTCACTGCAATACGTGGTGAAGGGGGCCGTGGTGCTGGCCGCCGTCTACATCGATGTCATCCGCCGGAAGTGACTCCTGCGGTGTTCCTGTGTCTCGGCAGCGCTACACTAGACGCCTTGGACGAGACGATTCCGTTGGAAAGGGCATGACGATGCAGGCGACAATCAGACTCGGGATTGTGGCGATAGGCGTGATGTTGACCGTCTTCACGGGCGAGGCGGTTTGCGAGAGTTCGAACGGCTGGAAGAATTCGCTCCAGCCTCGGCAACGTGGCTCGGCGGAACTGGTCCTCGCCGTCGACGGGCGCGCGCAGTACAAAATCGTCATTCCGCAAGAAGCGAGTTCCCAAGAACGCAAGGCGGCTGACGATCTCGCCTATTGGCTGAAGGAGATCACCGGCTCCGAGTTCCCGGTCACCGCCGAGCCGGTTTCGTTAGGTGAGCGGGCCATCAGCATCGGGGCCACGGAACTCTTCGATCTGGCGAAACTTCGGATCGACCGGCGCGCACTTGGAGACGAGGGCTACGCCATCGCCGTGCGAGGTGCGCACCTGTTTCTCATGGGCGGCCGCACCCGCGGCCAGATCAACGCCGTCCACGCTCTGCTGGAAGAGGATATCGGTTATCGTTGGTACACACCGCGCGTCCAGAAGATCCCCCATCTCTCTACGCTGAAGTTCCGGCCCGCGCCGCGTACAACGATCCCCCCACTACGGCTCCGCGATCCATTCTATAAAGCCGCTTTTGACGGAACCTGGTCGCTACGGAACCGGACGAATGCACCGAACGCGCCTGTGCCCGAGGAATGGGGCGGGCATGTGAACTATGCGCTCTTCGTGCACACCTATCATAGTCTCGTGCCTCCGTCCGAGTTTTTCGAACCGCATCCCGAGTACTATCAGCTGAACGGCGACGGCAAGCGTGTCGCCCGTCAACTCTGCCAAACCAACTCCGGCGCGATTCGCGTCGCCACCGAACGCGCATTGAAGTTCTTGGATGAGAAGCCCACCAGCCGCGTCATTAGCATCTCCAAGGTGGACGGTGGCGGGAGCTGTGTCTGCGAGCACTGCGCGGCCGTGGCCGAAGCGGAAGGCGGGGAGATGGGGCCTCTGCTCTATTTTGTCAACCGTGTAGCGAAGGGGATCGAGGTGCGCTATCCGAATGTGATTGTCTCCACACTGGCGTACCTGGAGACGGTCAAACCGCCCAAAACGCTCCATCCGCGCCGGAATGTGGCGATTCGCCTGTGCACGGACAACTGCATGTGGGAGTACCCCTTCACGCCCGCCAGGGATACGTCCGCGTTTCGCGAGGCGCTGACCCGTTGGTCGGCGGTCTACGACCGTATCCATATTTGGGACTACTGCGTGAACTTCAGTCATTACACCGCGCCGATGCCCAATATGGATGTGATCGCTTCCAACATTCGGTTCTTCGTCGAAAACAACGCCGAAGCGGTGATGATGCAGGCCGCCTATCAGAGCCCCGCCGCCGAGCGGGACGAGATGCGTTCGTGGGTCATCGCGAAGCTGTTATGGGATCCCTCGCGGGATGTGCGCGACCTGATGCTGGATTTCAACCGAGGCTACTATGTCCGGGCTGCGCCGGAGATTGAGAAGTACGAAGCGTTGCTTCGGCAGACGGCCGAGGAGCACAAAGCGACTTTGGCCAGTCCCAAGGGGGGGATACGGTATGCCATGGACGATTCGTTCTTGTCCGAGTCGTTCCTGGCGGAGGCGACGGTCTGTTTCGACCGCGCCGAGACGCTGGCCGAGGACGACGAAATACTCCGGCGTGTACGCCGCGCTCGCCTGCCGATCTTGTATGTACACCTGTGCCGCGGACCGGAGGGGGTCGGTGACGGGTATGCAACCTTGCTCGACACCTTTGAGGCGATCGCCCGCCTTGAGGGATTGACACATATTTACGAGGGACCGCCCGATCTGGAGAAGAAACTGGAGGCGTGGCGGGCTCTGGCAGAAAGCCGTTGATCCCTGCATCGCCGGTTTGGCTCTTCCGCCGTCAGAGATGGAAGCAAAGGCTCTATTGATTCATGCCAATCGAGCGTGACGTCCGCACCGCTTTAACATGGCGCGGCGGTCCGTTCGCGCTATTCTAGCCGTACGGACCGCTAGGTTGTGCCCAGAGCGTACCTTGATCGAGTTTCCCGACGGCGTCGCGGAAGTGTTCTCTTCGGGAGGGGGCTGGGCGCTTCTTGTTGTGTCTGGGAAGAATGCGCGGGGGAATTCTGAATACTTGCCGTTCTCCTCGTTCCGGTTTTTCTTTGTGAGTATCCATATTTACATGGATGGGGCTAGAGCGTCTCTCGAGTCTCTCTTCTATGAGGGCGCTCAGAGTTTTCCGTTCGTAAACTAATTCTGGGAGATTACCCTATGTGTCTGAAGAGACTGCCGATCGTCTGCACGATCTTCGCGGGCCTTCTCGCTTTCGCGGGTACGGCGATGGCGCACAGTGAAGCCAAAAACGGCGATGTGCCCTCCTTTCAGGCTCTCCAGGTCGACGTTTCACTGACGCTTGACGGACTTCTCGACGAGCCGTTCTGGAAAGACGCGGACGTCGCCACCGATTTCATCTCCACCCGAACGCAAACCTCCGTGGAGGAGCAGAGCGAAGTCCGGATCGCCTACACGACCGCCTATATCTACGTTGGGGTTGTCTGCTACGACTCCAAGATCGACGACCTCCGCGCGACCGAGCGGCGCGAAGACCGTATGTTCGGCGGCGACGACTGGGTCGAGATCCAGTTCGATCCCTTCCACGGTCACCGAATCAAGTACGCCTTCTTCACGAATCCTTTGGGGACTCGGCTCGACGCGAAGGCGGGTCTCGGGTACCGGTCCTTCAATATCGGTTGGTCCGCCGAATGGGATGTGGCGACGACGGTGCAGGACGAGTACTGGGGATTCGAGATGCGTATCCCCTTGAGTGTGCTGAATTACTCGGGAAGCGACGCCCAAACCTGGGGCGTGAACTTCGCGCGCGGCCTGCGCCGCGAGGACGTTACCAGCTTCTGGAGTTTCAGTGCCACGGATACCTACGATCCAACGAAATTCGGTCACATGACCGGCATGGATCTCGCCGATTCCGTTTTCGACCGCAATTGGGAGATTTCTCCTTACGTGAGCAGCCAGGCCGGTATAAGCGGCAAGACGGATGTGGAAGGGGAGACGGGGGTGGATGTTGGGGTCCGGCTTACGCCGTCCATTACCTCCTCGTGGGCCGTCAATCCCGACTTCGGCCAGGTCGAAGCCGATGCCGAAACTATCGAACTCCGGGACACGGAGCGGCTTTTGCCCGAACGGCGTGCTTTCTTCCGCGAGGGTGAAGAACTTTTCAGCATGCGCAACCGCCTTTATTACAGTCGGCGCTTCTCCGACATCAACACGGCGGCCAAGGTTAACGGGCGCGTTGGGCGGACCGATTTTATCGTTCAGAACATCCAAGGAGATATGACCCACGATGACGTACATCATGGTAATTCATCCATCTTCCGTGGCATACGCGAGGTTGGCGACAAGTCGATGCTTG
>CAYTDF010000042.1:0-15870 GCA_964436365.1 uncultured bacterium
TGGAGACCCTCGAAAGACTGGATTTCGAACTCTACCACGACGGCGGACCGGATTCTTCCGTAGCGGATACCGTTTCCGTCTATGTAGTCGACTCGAGCGCTCGCATCTCGGAAGCGCCGCACAAGGCGATTCCCGATAACCTCTCGTCAGGCATTTCGCGCACGTTGCGGGTTCCCGACTCGCGAACTCTGACCGGGTTCGGTGTGAGTCTGGGAATTACACATACGTTTATTGGCGATCTCAAGATCACACTCACCTCGCCCGAGGGTACGACGGTCACTCTTCAGGAATCCAATCCCGACCCCACGCACGACATGCACGCGTTCTACTTCGTTTCGTTCGAGCATCCCAATGAGGAGTCGTTGCTCGCGTTTCTGCGTGAGAACCCCAAGGGGAATTGGCGGTTGACGATTAGCGATATGGGACGGGAAGACCTCGGTACGCTCGACGAATGGGGATTGATCGTGCTTACGGACGGCGAAACGGGCTTTGTTTTCAGCGACACGCCGAACGATATCCAAGACGGGCCGAACGGACTGTCTACCCGAGCCACCCTCGATGTCGGCGAGACAGGAACCGTGGACGAACTCCAAGTTTATGTGGACATCGAACATACCTATGTGGGCGACCTCACCGTCGATCTGGTTGCGCCGGGTGGCACGTCGATGCGTCTGCATGACCGTACCGGCCGCGGAAGCGATAACATCACGGCCGTTTACCATCCCAGCGAAGAACGAAGTCGCCTGGCCACTTCGCTTACCCACGCGGACGGTCTCTCCATGGAGGGGACCTGGACGCTTGTGGTGAAGGACAACTCCAGCGGTGACGTGGGAAGATTGATCGCCTGGGGACTCCACGGCGTTTCGGGCGATGCGGGAACGGTGAGCGACATTCGCGTCGAGCGCTCGATCCTGCCCGCGACATTCAAACCGGGTGAGCGTATTACGGTGACATTGACCGTCGATCCCGGCGAGTCGCCTCCCAAAGATGTCACGGTCATTGAATCCATCCCGACCGGTCTTACCCCGGCTTCCATCGGCTCCGGGGGTGTTTGGGACGCGGAGGCCCGAGCCCTACGCTGGGTCCTGGAACCCCCGCTTGCGGTCGGCTTGACCTATTCTGTCATTGTCCCCAGCCAGCCCGCCGACACCTACACCTTCGAAGGAACCGCCATGTTCTTGGCGGACGGACAGGTCCACACCAACGCCATCGGCGGGGAGAGCGTGCTTCAGGGCGAAGAGCCCTCGCGGAATCATCCGGTGGATGCCAATGCCGACTTCACGATTTCCACGAGCGAACTCCTGCTCGCCACGCGCGCCTGGAAGCAAAGCCAAAGTACGCCCACAACGTCCGAACTTCTGGAGGGTGTGGCCATCTGGAAGCGCGGCGGTCCCTATCATTGGGACGGGTCGACCTTTATCGCCGGGAAACAATCCACTCAGGGATCCACGATGCAATAGTTGTTCGCAGAGACCCTCTCGCCTGTGGGTGTGCACCCTTGCGAACCGGTTCAACTCCCCGCACATTCTCAGGCATGGCGCTCCAAATCGATGTTGCTTTTCGTACAGAAGATATCGCCCAGCGGGATTTGACCGGACAGACCGTCGTGGTGCTGGATATTCTCCGTGCCACGTCGACGATTGTCACCGCTCTCGGAGCGGGGGCCCTGGCTGTCTATCCGGCGGCCGAGGTGGATGAGGCGAGGGCCGTGGCCGAAGACCTGCGCGGCCAGGGGAAAGATGTCTTGCTCTGTGGAGAGCGTGGCGGCCTGCCGCCCGACGACTTCGACCTCGGGAACTCTCCGCGCGACTACACCCCGGACCGCGTCTGTAGCAAACACCTCGTCTTGACTACAACCAATGGCACGCGGCTTCTCAACACTTGTCTTCCCCCGACCACCGGGGCGCGGATGAAAGGCGCACGCGGCCCGGAGGCGGTTTTGATCGGCGCTACGCTCAACAGGATGGCGGTGGCGGAAACTGTGCAACGGTTGGGGAAACCTGTCGTGTTCGCTTGCGCGGGCACGGAGGGACGGTTCAGCCTCGACGATGTCTGCGGGGCGGGCTGCATCATCCGTTCCCTCTTGACACGGATCGAAACCGATATGACCGATGCCGCGACGGCCGCGACCGAACTCTACCTCCTACATCAGTCCCACTTGTCTGAGTTTCTCAAGCAGACCTGCCATGGGAATACGTTGGTCGGGATCGGACTCGAAGCCGACCTTCCCGTCTGCTCCGCCATCGACACCGAATCGATCGCTCCCCGCTATCGAAACGGTGCGATCGAAGTTCCGAAATAGAAACGTACTACTCTTTTCTGTACCCCTGTACGATCTCGTGCCGAAGCCTCGCCGCAGAGGAGTACTTGGGCTCTTTTCGCAGAACCGTATCGAGAAGTTCCAAGGCCCGTTTCAATTGACCGAGCCGGTGGGCGGTGACCGCCAGGTTATACGCGATTTCGGCATCGCCGGGGTGGGCGAGGAGGGCCTTCCTGAGGACGGCTTCCGCTTCCTCGTAACGGGCTGTGCGGCCCAGAAGAGCTCCCAGATTCTTGGCCGCGCTTCTGTGCTCCGCATCTCGCTCTAACGCAAACCTGTACCGTTCTTCTGCGAGAGGCAGGTTGTCTATGCGCTCGTAGCAGACACCCAGATTGTACGCGGTGACGGCCTCGGCCAGTGACGGCTGGTAATGAGGCTGTTGCCACGCCAAGACCGCATCGCTCCAGCGTACCGGAAGTAGAATGAAGAGCACCGCAAGAAGCACGGTCGCACCCGTCGTCGCCCATGTGTGTCTGTGCGGTTTCCTGTCGGGAAGGACTGCGTACGAACCCAGAATCGCCAACAGCGGCAGCACCGGGACCCAAAAGCGCACCGAAGCGTAGAACAAGAGAGAGACGCCCCACGCGGCGGCAATGGGTAAGACCAACAGGCAGTCTGTCCGCCTCCGCCACCACGCGTGCGCGCAGAGTGCGACCCAACCCCCCCCCAGGATCAGACTGGTGAATCCCATCAACCCCGTCGTCATCCACGAGATCCAGCGGTTTTCCCTGAAGAGTTTCGGCTCGTTTTGGAGATCGTAGTTCACGCCGCCCGCGCGACCCGTGACGGTCAGGAATCCCTTCTTGAATAGCAGCCCGGCCGCGGCGTTTGGATTCGTGAGGCCCCACTTCACCGCGCGTCCGTACCAGAAAGCGGAAGCCTCTGAAGCGCTCAGCGATTCGCCTGCCAGTTCCGAGGCGCGGATGCGGTCGGCGCGCGCCTGCCCGCGAATATCGGTGGGAATATCCGGCGCTTGTCCGAGTGCTCCCGCAGCGTGGGCGTTGTTGCCCATGTAAAACGTGACCCCGCCATTGGCGCAGAGCAACACGGCGTCGCCGCCGATGATGACGTTCCTGAGGGTTACGGGGAGTAGCACGGCGGCGAAGGCCAAGGCGGCCAGCGCTGGATTTTGCCAAGCGGTACGGCGGTCGGTTTCGAACCACGCCATCCAGAATAGAACCAGCGGGACAAGCAGCAACCAGTTCGGCCGCAGCAATACCGCGAGACCCAAGATGCCGCCACAGAGCAGCGCGCGCTGCCAGGCGGGGCCTTTCTGACTCAGGAGGCCGGTCAACAGCAGCAGGATCGAGGTTGTGCTGAGCGTCGCGCCGGTCAGCTTGGTTTCGTAGGCGAGGACGGGCCAGGCCAGGCCGGTGAGGATTGCCGGTATCCAGGCGCTATCCTTGCCGAGCAGATGCGCGGCTAACCGCCAGGTCAAGGCCATGTTGAGCAGCCCCAGAAGTTGCTGGAACAGCATTGCCGCCAACGGCCGGTCGCCCGCCACTGCCCGGATCAACGCGAGAACGTATGGATAAAGAGGGGGTTGGTAGTAGGGATCCGTGCCCGGAAGCAGCGGACCTTCTTGGAGGATGGACTCCGCACGGGTCCAAGCGATTTCCGCGTCGTTCATTGGTGCCTGTGCATAAGGGACTTCCGCCAGATACGCGAACAGATAAGCCAAGCGCACGACAGCGCCCACGGTGATGACCAGCCAAAACAAACGGCCGTACAGCGGTTTGTGGCTGGGCGCTCTCTCGGGTGCGGCTGATTCTGTGGATGTCGATCGGTTTGACACGGTGCTGTTCCGGCGTATCTGTGGTGGTGCGCTCCCGGCGGCCCTACTGCAGAGGTGAGGTTTCGTAGGTGGGCAGGATGACGGTGAAGGTCGAGCCCTGGCCTTCTTCGCTCTCCACCTCGATGCGACCGTCGTGGGCCTCGACGATGGATTTGGTGATGCACAATCCCAACCCGGTTCCGCCGATGCCGCGTGTCGACTTGCCTTTGACGCGGAAGAACTTCTCGAAGAGATGCGCCTGATTCTCTTCACTGATCCCCAGGCCGTCGTCAACCGCCGCCATCTTGACCGTGTCGCCCTCACGGTAGGCCCGCAAGGCGACGTTCCCGCCGTCGGGGGTGTACTTGATCGCGTTGGCGGCCAGGTTCATGAGCGCCTGTTGCAGACGATCCACGTCACCGCAGACGTCTAGTTCCGGATCGGCAATCTCGGCCAGGAAGGTCTGTTTCTTTTTTTCGGCTTCGGGGCGCAACGTCAAGACACAGAAATCGACGAGATAGCGAACGTCGACTTTACCGAACGTCATCTGGAGTTTGCCGGACTCGATTCGGGATAGGTCGAGCATATCCTCGATCAGAGTCGCGAGCCGATTGGCGTTCTTGGTGACGATGTCTAGATAGTCTTTCTGACGGGAAGTAATCGCGCCGATGTCCTCCGTGGCGATGAGGTCCACATATCCCTTGATGGCAGTCAGCGGACTTCGCAACTCGTGGGAGACGATTCCGATCAGATCGGACTTCAGCCGGTCGACTTCGGCCTCTTTGGTACGGTCGGCTAGCACGACGACGCAGCCAAGGAATGTATCACCATCCCACCGTAGCGGCGCGGTGCTGGCGCGGAGATCCTTCGCGCTCACCGTGATTAGATCCACGCGCGGTTGGGTGAGGCCGAATTGAACGCTTTCCCAGCCGCCCAACACGTTGTGCAGCTGGGGGCAGACTTCCTTTAGAGCCTGTCCCGTGAGGTCTCGGTCGTCCAAGCCCAACAGTTCCAGGCCCAGTTCATTAAAGTCGGTCAACCTGCCCTCATCGTCGAAGACCAAGAGTCCATCCCCGATACCGCGCAGCACGACCTGGATCATATTGCGCTGTTCGGCGAGTTGGACGGTGCGTTCGACGAGTTGGCGCTTCACTTCCGCCAGTGTGAGGGAGAGGTTTTCGACGCGCTCACTGACGCTTCGGGCGTCGGCTTGCGCGTCGGCCAATAGCCGTTCGGAACGGGATTCCGGGCGCGCACTGAGCAGGAAGATATCTCGATCCCGCCCGTGTGCGGTGTGCGGTATCCGAGAGACCGTGATGCGGATACCGGCGTCTCGTTCGTTGCCCGGCGAATCCCACAGTGCGGTTAGCCGCTGCCCCACCGGTAGGTCGGGTAGACTGGCTTGCAACTCCTCAACGTTTCCCGGGTCGCCTTCAAGTTCGCTCAGATGGACTCCGGTCAACTCAGGAGTCGCGCGATCCAACCACGCACTCGCCGCGAGGTTGGCGGCCATGATGTACCCCTCACGATCCACGAGCAGCACCGCTTCTTGGCAGCAATCCAACAGGGCCTGTTGGGCTTCCAGGCCGGAGTGTTTTCCCCTGGGTCTTCGCTTCACGGCGGTTCCCCGTTCCATGTGGTTTGTGCCTACCACACCAAGGCTTGCGTTTCGAACGATTCATCCATATCGAGCAAGATTCGCCGGACAGCATAGGCAACGCCCGGGTACGACACCAGGAGAGACCCGCGCACAAAGACCGCGATACGGACCTCGCACGGTTGTTGTTTCCAGGGCTCCAAAACCTCGGCCGCCTTCGCGTAACGCGGTTCCAACGCGAAACGATTCAAGGCCTTCTTGGAAACCGCGGCCAGGTCGGTGCTTCCCGCGGCCAGATGCAAGAGCGCCTCGACGGCGCGGCCATGGCGAACGACTCTCACCGTGTATCCGTTCTCGGTCAGCCAAGCCAACTGTGTCCGGCCACCGGTTGCGGCATGCGGATCGACAACCCCCACGACAACCTCCGTTCCGGAACGAACGCGGCCCGCGTGCGCGACCAAGAGCGCTTCCGCACCGGTCCGTGGCGGTTGTCTGAGCAGTTCTTGATAGGTCTCCGTGAAATCGGGCCGAGCCTCGATGAACGCCGATTCGCCGACGACAAACGCCGGTGGACGCTCGCGGAAATCCCGTTCCCATGTCTCTGAGAACGCGCTCCAGTTGTCACCGTATTCGCGGACGGCTAACGGGCCGCGCTCCTTCAATCCGATCTCTTCCCAGATCGCCGGGAGATCGCTCAACCGATCCCAGAGCTCGATATTCCTGGTTAGGGGTAGGGGTGCGACGGAGATGACCCACCGCGCCGCCGGGGCGTCTTGCGCCACGCTCCGTAGCGCCATCAGAATGGCAACGGTGAAGAGCGGTATTCGCAGATCGGTTCTCGTCATCGTTCTCTTACGCACAGGTCCTTATCTTTCAAGCGAAATGCCAATCGAGCATATCACGATGCCCACTCCAGTTGAGCTCCTGTTGTGTATTACGATTCGCGACCGAGGCTGGTTACTTGTCCGCAAAGTCCGCCGGTGGCCGCTGTTTGCCTTCACCGGAGTCGATTGCGCAGAAAAGTACCGCTACCGCATCTCGGCCGTACACCCGCTTGTGTGCCAGAGTGACTTTGTGTGAGATTAATACGTATTATTTAAGTCGGAATGAACGCAACGGTGACCGCTACGCGGAATCGCGCAACGGTCACCCTGTACATTCGATCCGGCGATGTCGTTCTAGCCCGGGTTTCGATCCACGCGATGGAAGACGATGTTCTCCTCTTCGATCTTCGCCAGGTAACACTCGACCTCGACATCGAATCGCTTTTCCATCAGTTTTTCAGCCGCCGCCACCAGGTGTCCGGCAATGTCTTTCCCCACAGTCGACTGGACCAGGGCGTTCCACTTCCCGTACCACTGGCAGTCTTCGTGGTTGAGCAAGACGAGCCGTCGGACGCCGCTCTTCTTGATCATGAACTCGAGCTGATCCTTGAGCTGCCGTGCGGCCTTGATACGGACCGGAGAAACCAGATCATGGATTCCACCGGGGATGATGATGGGAATCGGGTTCTTGATCCCGAGTTCCTCATCGGTGAATCGGCGAAACGCGGCCTGAAACCGTGGATCGGAGCAGTGGATCACCAAACCGTCGGTTTCTTCCAGCCGGGCCAAAGGATAACGGTTCGTTTTTTGGATCGCCTCGTTCACGTTTGCTCCCTTCTCATGATTCAGTTGTGGTATCCGGCTCGACGGTCTCGGGTTCCATCGCCGCGACCTCGACATCCGGCGCGGTGTCGGCCGAAGTCGGCGTGGCGATGTCCCTCAAAATGGTGGTGAGATCGACGCCGAGTTTTTCCGACAACTGCGCGAAGACCGATTCCAGCCCGAGGCCTCGAATCTGTTGCAGGAGTTCAAAGGTCGTTTTGGGGATACCGCCCATGAAGCGGGATAGGGCATCCTTCCCGTCCTGCGCTTGTGCCCCACCGCCGAGATCGACGATTCGTACTTCCTCGATCCCAGACATTCCGGTCCCGATGGCTTGGGCCATCGGCGCGACCGTACCCAGACCGGCTTGATGTACCGCGTCGCCGGTGGCACGTAGAATCTCGGGAAGGTGTTCGAGAATGAGTAGCAGTTTTCCGGCTTGGTCCAGCTGCCGGTAGGCTTCCGCCTTTTTGCGAACGCCCTCGGCCTCGGCTTCTAGTTTGGCTTGGATACCTTCGGCTTCGGCGGTCAGCTTGGCGCGCACACCCGCGGCCTCAGCTTCCAGTTGCGCCTGCTCACCTTTGGCCTCGGCGACCAGTTCCATCTGCCGGGCTTGGGCCACGGCCTTACGACCCTCGGCTTCGCGCTCGGCCGCGACTTTACCGGCTTCGGCTTCCTGCACGAGTTTGGTCCGTTGGGCATTGGCGGCGAATTCGACGGCCTGCTTGTCACCGTCGGATTTGATGACCGTCGATTGTTTCGCGCCTTCGGCCGTAATGACGGACGATAACTTCTCCCCCTCGGCTCAGACGACCGACGCTTCCTTTTCCCGGTTGGCTTGCACGATGATCGTGGCCTGCAACTCGGCGTCGCGCCGTTTCTGTTCCTTCTCTTGGAGTTTGGTGCGGGCCTCGATCTCGGCTTCATCGGCGGCCACGCGAGCCACTTTGAGTTGCTTGTCTTTTTCGGCGGCTGCAATTTCCGCCGAGATTGTGATCTTTGCCCGTTCGGCCGCGACGAAGGCGTCGTTCTCGGCTACCTTTGTGTCGCGTTCTCGTGTAGCGTTCGATATCTGCCGGGTGGCGTTGGCCTTCGCGGTTTCACCGGCCTGGCGGGCCGCACTGGATTTTTCGTCCGCCTCTTTCTGGGCTTGGGCAACGCGAATGTCTTCATCTCGTTTGGCATCGGCCTCGCCGATGGCGGCGTCGCGCTTCACTTCGGAGGTCTGCCGGCGTCCCAGGGCATCGATGTAGCCTTCTTCGTCGCTGATGTCCTGAATCAGGAAGTTGTCGACGATCAGACCGAGCTTCTGAAGATCGCCGGTCACCGTCTCCTGTACGCGCGCACCGAAGTCGGTCCGGTTCTTGACCAGCTGTTCGACGGTCATCGTGGCGACCACACCGCGCAGCCCACCCTCGAGAACCTCTAGCGCGAACTGCTGGATGCCGTGAATGTCTTGATCCAAGAAACGCTTCACGGCTTCGTTGAGCATGGTGTGGTCCGAACCGATCTTTAGCGAGGCGACCGCGTTAACCGTCACGCGTACACCTTGCTCACTGGGGACTCTGTTGACGGAGAATTTCACCTGAAACGCGCTGGTCGACAGGACATGGAACTGTTCGAGGAGCGGAATGACAAATGTCGCGCCACCCGTTACCAGTTTGTAGCCCTGTTTCGCCTCGCCGTCCGGTGTTGCATACTTGCGGCCGTAGATCACCAACACTTCATTTGGGGCGACTTTGATGTAGTTGCGCGAGACGATGCGCACGATTGCGAACAACGCCACCACGATGAGCAGGACCATGACTGGTACAATGAAGTTACTCAGGCTGAATAATTCTGCGAGCGAACCCATACGGCACCCTACCTTTCTTTCTTGCACACCAACCGCGACGGCTTGGAGACTCTCACGTTTTCCCACCGTGACCGTCGTGCTGGTCAGGCTCCCAGCATCCAACTACACGTACCTATACAGTGCGTGAGCGGATACCCCCTCTATTCTTCGTGCTTCTTGACGATGAATCCCGACGCGTCCGCCAAGATTACTTTGACGACTTCGCCTTGCTGAATGGTCTCTTCCGCGTCCTGGATTTTGGCGCGCCGGGTGACATTATTGCCACGGTAATAGACGGCGACTTCGCCGAACTGTCCCGGTTGGATCGTGAGTTTCACCGTTCCCAGCTTGCCCGCGAGGTTCTCGATCGAAAATGTCGACGATATCTGTTGCCGGTAAAACAGTACGATGATGAAGTCGGCGGCGGCGGCGATGATGAAGCCAAAAACCAATCCGATGGCGATGGACCACGGTACCGAGACGTCATAGGCTCTGGCGATCGAGCCACTGGCTCCGAACGCGGTGGCGAAGGCCGAGATGACTTTCACACTCAGCCAGTGGTGACCCGAGTCGAAATCGTGATCCAGATCTGCGTCCGCATCCATGTCGACATCGTGATCCCCGCCGAACATGAGCGTGATCATCAATACCAGAAACCCGCCGAACGCGATACTCACGAATACGATTAGCACGGTCTGACGCTCCTTCCCCTCTAAACGTCCTTCTGTCCGCGGGCACGGCAGCCGATACAACCTTCTACTTACTGTATACGCAGTCTGCACGCCCGGAGTTCAATTCATGTTGAGGATACTTGTTGCGCGAGGTTGTCGCTACCCCGTTCAGAGCAATCGTTTTTTGATCCACCCGAGGCTTTTTCCGCCGGTGGCGTATGCGTCACTAAATGTTTGCAGGATGTCTCCGAAGCGGCATTTTTCCGCGATTTCGTTTAGTGTTTCGGCGGTCCTTGGTCCCATCCGAAGGCCGAAGAGCGACTGGTAGAGCTCGATCACACGCCGGTACCGGTTTTCGGCTTCGAGGGGTTGTGCGTAGCGCCGGTAGAGTCGAGTGGGGTCTAGCCCCGCAGCGTAAAGCCGCTCGACAATCACAGACTCGGGTTCTGGGACATCGAGCGGAACGGGGATGGCGTAGGTCATATTGGGGGGGGTGGTTTCGCGAACGTCCAACACGCCAGCACTCTGCAACCGGTCGAGCAGTCCCGCCAGTTCGGAGACCGCAAGCCCGCTGACTCGGGCCAACCATTCGACGTCGATCACACAGGACCCGGGAATCAGATTTCGCTCGGTTTCGTGCTCGACGAGCCTCCGAAAGACCGGCCAGGCGTCCGGTCCCGCCCCGCCCCGCAATCGTTCCGGAAGTCCCGATTCCTCCAGCCAGCGGGGAAAGCAGAGATCGTGCCGCGCGCCGCGCTTGGTTTGGCGCTTGGCCGACGACTTCCGGGGGGTGTCAGGCATGGGTTGGGGCGCGATCAGCGTGGTGTCGCGCCGGAGTTCCGTGCGAATTCGCTACGGAGACCCTCTAATGCAGTTTCGAGTTTTTCGATCCGCTCGAGGATTTCGGCATTAGCGGTCCCGCACGCAGTTGCCTGTGCACCTTGCACGGAGGGAGGTTCGTCGGCCGGGCTAAACTCCCCGGTGTGTCCTTCTTTCAGGAGTTCGCACATAGCCTCTTCGCTGCATGGCATCATCTTGTGGAGGCAGTCGATCTCCTTCTGCAGGAGGGCAAAGCGTTCGGCGACCGGGTCCGGCAGTTGGTGGTTTAGATCGAACCCGTGTTCGACCTTCACGCCGTCGCGGATCACGATCCGTCCTGGGACTCCGACCACCGTGCAGTGCGGAGGGACATCCTTGAGAACCACGCTCATCGCGCCGATCTTGCAGTGATCGCCGACGGTGATGTTTCCGAGTACCTTCGCACCGGCCGAGACCATGACATTATCGCCCAAAGTGGGGTGACGCTTGCCGGTCTCCTTTCCGGTCCCACCGAGGGTGACGCCTTGGAATAGCATGCAGTCCTTGCCGACGATGGCGGTCTCGCCGACCACCACCCCGCTGCCGTGGTCGACAAAGAAGCCCGAACCGATCTCCGCTCCGGGGTGAATCTCGATCCCAGTGATGATGCGAGCGATCTGTGATATGGCCCTTGGAATGAAGGGTATCCCCAACTGCCGGAGCCCGTGAGCGAAGCGGTGGCTGATCATGACGTGAAATCCTGCGTACGTGAGCAGAATCTCGGCTGCCCCCCAGAAGCCGGATACGGCCGGGTCATTGTCGATCGCGGCCCTGAAATCATCTTGTAAAGCCTTAAACATCATCGGCTCCAGTCTGGACCCCTCCCGGGGCACTAGGTTAGAGTGAGCTTCGCTATCCCCCCGTAGCGTCGGTCGCCGCAGGGATCGTCAACTAAAATTGTAACGGAAGCGCGGACAATCACCAATGCAAACACCTGTCACACCCGAATCACCCTCGAACGAAGAGGAGACAGCTCTCGGTGCGAAGACCGGCCTAACCCGCGCTCTCGACCTTACGGTTCCTGAGTGGGAACAGATTTTTGAGACCTTTGGCGAGCCTTCCTACCGCGCGAAACAGGTCTTTCTGTGGTTGCATCACCGCCACGCGGCGGCGTACCGGGTCATGTCCGATTTCTCGGAAGAGCTGCGGCAGAAGCTAGAGGAGCAAGTTCCGCTGCAGCCGCTGGAACTCGTCGAGCAGCGAACCGACCCGGACGACGGGGCCAGTAAGTCTGCCTGGAGACTCGAAGACGGGGAGCTGATCGAGACGGTCAAGATGCCTTCGGAGGGCAAAGAGGGTGAAGAGCCAGGTTCACGGGGGGCGACGATCTGTCTGTCGACACAAGTCGGGTGCGGATTGGCTTGCCGGTTCTGTGCGACCGGTAAGATGGGCGAACGGCGGAATCTCAGCCCAGGCGAGATCGTTCAGCAGGTGTACCGTCTGTGGGAAGGCGACGTTCCCGTAAAGCGTCTGGTCCTCATGGGCATGGGGGAGCCGCTGCGAAACTATGACAACGTTCTTCGCGCCATCGAGCTCCTGAAGAGCGAGGACGGACTGAACCTCTCTCCACGCCGAATCACTCTCTCCACGGTGGGACTTGTCCCGGAGATTTACCGGTTGGCCCAAGACCGGCCGGGCATCCGCCTCGCGGTTTCGCTGCATGGAACGACAGACGTCAAGCGGCGGGCCCTGGTGCCTGTGACGCGGGGATACACCCTGGATAGGCTTATGGACGCGGTCCGGGTCTACCAGAAGGCCGATGGGCAGCGGGTCTCATTCGAGTACGTTCTTCTGCACGGTCACAACGACTCCAGCCGTGATGTGGAGCGGCTGGTGGAACTTCTGCGAGGGATTCCCGCTCATGTGAACCTGATTCCGTTCAACCCTGTAGAGGGGAGTCCGTTCGAGCCACCTCCACGGGAGGCGGTGCGATCCTTTCTCGGACGGATGCGCGATGCGGGGATCGAAGCCACGGTGCGGCGGAGTCGTGGGCCTCGGATCAATGCGGCATGCGGTCAGCTACGCGCCGAGTTGTCAGCCTAGGCTTGCGCCGGTGCCAGTGGCGGGGCAGTGTGGTCATTCGTTACGGGTGCCGTTTGGGGTCCGTTATCCCGATTGTCCCGACCGTATGCGGCTCCAAGTCTGCCGGACGGTGAATCGCCAGTCTGAACCGCCAGTGTGCGGGCCACGTACACTCGTTGCCACAGGGGTGGTACCCTGATAACGTGTATGCTTAATGGGTGGGACTCTTTGGGAGTTCCCGAAACCTGACGTCTAGCGAAGAAAAATGTCTGTTCTACTTGCACAACCGGAGTCGGATACCCGCCGACAGACTGTCGCGGAAGCGGAATCGCGAGGAATCGACCTCAAGCGTCTACCAAGCCACGTCGCTGTCATCATGGACGGTAACGGCCGCTGGGCCAAGGATATGGGCAAGCCGCGCATTTCCGGTCACCGCGCGGGGACCGAGTCAGTGCGCGAGATGGTTCGCACGTGCCGCGCGTTGGATGTGGATTATCTTACTCTATACGCGTTCTCTTCCGAGAACTGGAAGCGGCCTCGTCTGGAAATCGAGGCGCTGATGATGCTTTTGGAGACGTTTCTGCGCTCCGAAGTGGAGGAGATGAAGGATAACGGTATCCGGTTGAACTCGATCGGACACACCGGATCCCTCCCGAAAGCGGCCAAACGGGCCCTGGAGTCCGCCGAAGCGGCGACACGCGACGGTGACCGCATGACTCTGACCCTGGCCCTATCGTACGGCGGGCGAAACGAGATCGTAGAAGCGGCGAAGCGTTTGGCTGCGGATGTCAAAGATGGACAGTTGGACCCCGAAGCCATCACCCCGGCGGCTTTCGCTTCCCGCCTGATGACGGCGGATATGCCCGACCCGGACCTCTTGATCCGCACGAGCGGGGAGATGCGCGTTTCGAACTTCCTGTTGTGGCAGATCGCTTACGCGGAGATCTGGGTGACGCCGACTTTCTGGCCCGATTTCCGCCGCACCCATCTTTTTGACGCGCTTGCCGACTATCAAGGTCGCGAACGCCGTTTTGGCCGCGTCGATGTCGATGGTGAAAAGTCTCCGTGAGCCGTCGCGAAGCGCTACCCCCTCTAGACCGACGAGTCCCCCGCCTCCATTTCCTTAAATAATTTACTGAGTGCCTCTTGGCGCTTTCTACTCGGCGTATCCTCCCTCACCCATTCATGGCTACTCTATGGGGTACGAGACCTCCATATTCGGAGATTGGAGACGAAAACAATGAAGACGGCACTCTTTTCGGTGAGCTACGCTGGGCTGTGGGGACAGACGCGGTTGGATCTGCATGATTTCATCGACCGGGCGCAGACGCTGGGCTATGAAGGCGTGATGCTGATGGGTAAACGTCCGCATGCTTCGATTCTGGATATGACTCCCGATAAACGGCAAGCGCTCCGAGAACGGTTGGAACAAAGCGGCCTGCCTTTGGCCTGCATCGCCGGGTACACGAATTTCACGGCGGGGTTGGAGTCCATGGAAGTTCCCCTGGTGGAGATGCAAGTCAAATACATCGAGGAACTGGCGCGGCTCGCTTCGGACTTGGGAGGCAAGACCGTGAGGCTGTTCACCGGCTACGAAGTCGCCGGTCAAGCCACAGCCGCTTTGTGGAGCCGCTGTGTCGACGCTCTGCGTATGTGCTCCGATGTGGCCGAACCCTACGGCGTCACGTTGGGCGTTCAGAATCACCACGACATCGGTGTGCACACCGACGCCTATCTCGAGCTCCTCAACGACGTGGATCGCCCCAACGTCAAGGCGATGTTCGACGCCTGGTCACCGGCGCTGCGTGGGGAGGATCTTTACGCGGCCGCCAAGAAGGCCGCGCCGATTACGGTGGCCACGACCTGCGCCGATTACATTCGTCTGCCGCGCTGTACCTATCAACCGGACCTGATCAACTACCGGACGCCGGGACCCGACCTGGTGCGTGCAGTGCCGATGGGTGAAGGTTGCATCGACTACCGTCGTTTCTTCCAGGGACTCAAAGATGGCGGTTTCGAGGGTTGGGCCAACTTCGAGATGTGTTCCCCCACCCGGGGTGGCGGAGACGAGGCGAATCTGGATGCTTACGCAAGACGGTTCCTAGAGTTCATCGACTCGTTGGATGCCTGAACGCGAAGCGTTCCCCACAACCACACGACGCGCGAAGCGTTCCCCCGCAACATAGTGGATTGCTGCCGCTCTCAGGTGCGCTTCGGGGTCTTTCTCTTTGGGCTCGTCTTTCGGACGGGTTTCCTCTTGGTAACGCTCTTTTTCTTGGCCGCCGTTGTTCTCGTACTTTTCTTCTTCGTGTGGATCGAGTTTTCGAACGTGTGTGTCAACACGTCATCCATCGTTTCGACGAGTCTGATGTCGAGGTTCTTGCGCGCCGTCTCCGGGAGATCGGGGAGATCCTTTTCGTTCTCGGCGGGAATCAGCACGGTTTCGACCTCGCCGCGGTGCGCGGCCAGCAGTTTTTCTTTGATTCCTCCGACGGGGAGCACGCGTCCGCGCAGCGTCACCTCGCCGGTCATCGCCAGGCGTGGCCGTATCGCTTTGCCAGTCAGAGCGCTGATAATGGCCGTGGTGAGCGCAATCCCCGCCGACGGGCCGTCCTTCGGGACCGCGCCCTCGGGGCAGTGAATGTGGAGATCCTTCTTCTTGTGGAAATCGAGTGGGAGTTTCAGTTCCTTTGCCCGACCTCGCGCGTAGGATAGCGCGGCCTTGGCCGACTCCTGCATCACCTCTCCCAGTTTTCCGGTCAGGATCAGCTGACCGCTGCCCGGGACCACGGAGACCTCAATGCTCATCAAATCCCCACCCACACTGGTTACTGCGAGACCGGTGACCAATCCGACACCGTTTTCATTCTCGCGCTTGGCTTTCCGGAAATGCGGGATGCCCAGAAGGCTCGCGACGGTCTTCGCGGTCACCGGTGATCCGGTCCTGAGTTTATTCTGGGTGACTTTTCGGGCGAGTTTCCGGCAGACGCTGGAGATTTCGCGCTCCAGGTTTCGCACCCCGGCCTCCCGTGTGTAATCGCGGATAATGCAGAGCAGTGCATCGCGGTGAAACTTGGGTTTGTAGTCGGAGAGCCCGTGCTCGTCGAGCTGCTTGGGGACCAAGAATCGCCGGGCGATTTCAACTTTC
>CAYTDF010000043.1:0-15796 GCA_964436365.1 uncultured bacterium
AAGGGAGTTCAGAAGAGAAGAAGCACCGCTACAAACCCGAGCAGTTCGAAAACGAGGCCCGGGCGGAATGGCAGAAGGTCGAGAAGGTTATCGATGCGCTGGGGCTCAGGAAGGGTGACCGCGTTGCGGATATCGGCGGCGGCTCGGGGTACTTTTCGCGATCCTTGGCGAAGACGGTGGGGCGCGAAGGTGTCGTTTATTGCTGTGACATCGCCACCAACCTGATGGAGTATCTTCAAGAAAGCGCGCGGAAAGAGAGACTCGAAAATATCGTCACGGTTTTCTCCGCTCTCGATCGACCTATGCTGCCACCCGCCAGTGTAGACCTGATCTTCCTCTGTAATACCAATCACCATCTCGACAATCGCGTCGCCTACTACAAGGGATTGCTGAAGAACGTCAGGCCGGGGGGGCGGTTGGCGGTTGTGGATTGGACGAACAAAGAGCGAAAGGTCGGGCCACCGGTCGGGCATTCGCACGCGCGGGCGCAGGTGGTCGAAGAGATGCGGAAGGCCGGTTGGGAACTACAGAAAGAACACAGATTCTTGGAGTATCAATATTTCCTAGTTTTCACACCGAAGCATGAATGAGGCGTCCGGTGCGCTCGTGGGTGACGTTGCCCCCGATCTCGACTCTGTCCATTCAGCGTGTTTCGGCGCTTCCAGGGGGACGGGAACAGTGGGTTTTCGGCCGGTGGATATGCTTCCGGTCTTCTTTGGCAACGATTGGGACGTCGAGGGCCGTGGATTTGCCTGGCGGGAGCGATTTCGCTTCGTGAGCGTGCGTCGGAGGGGCTCGAATTTCCGTGTGATATGGGCTATGCTTCGATGCTTGAATGTTCTACATACCGGAGGCGCTTTGTTGGGCCTCGGTGAAAGAAACTCCTGAGACAGATGAAGGTTATGATGCAGAAACAGCCCCGACACGGTTTCACGTTGATTGAACTTCTGATTGTCGTTGCGATTATCGGTATCCTCGCGGCAATTGCGGTCCCGAATTTTCTGAATGCCCAGACGCGCGCGAAGATTGCGCGGGTGCAGAGCGATCACCGTGCTCTAGGTACCGCGCTCTCTAGCTACCAGATCGACAATAACGGTTATCCGTGGCCCAAATTCAATGGCCGGTTCGATACAGCGAACCACGTTGGCAATCTGCTTGAACTGTCGACGCCCATCGCGTATATCGGCAGTGTGGATCTGGACGACCCGTTCGTGGACCGTTCGTTTTTTGTGAACTATGGAACAACCGGGGCGCATCCGATGTATGTGTATGTGAACTACCACGGTGCGTGGGGGAATAATTATTTTGCCAGTCAGCTGGGGCAAATCCCTCGAGGCTATGGGATGACCTCACACGGCCCCGACAAGAAGGATACGGGGGGCGTGCATTGGCCGCTGAAGGTTTTTCTGCAAGGCAAGTCGATGCATGAAGCCAATGCCCACATCTACGCTTCCTCGAACGGGCTCACGAGTAGTGGCGATATCATCCGCTTCGGCGGCGGCATCCGCGGTCCCAGCGATGGCGGTGGATGAGCACAGCCCCGCCAAACAGCCCCGGGCACCCCTGGGGGAACGGCCGAGCCATGCTCTGCGGCACCAGTTTGGCGATATCGACATCTATCTTTTCGATCAGCTCCTGAAGGGCCGCCTGGTCCCCGGCACGCGTGTGCTTGATGCCGGATGCGGCGACGGGCGGAACCTGGTTTATTTTCTGCGCGGCGACTACGAGGTCTATGCGATCGATCGATCCTCCTCCGCAATTACGAAAGCGCAGGAACTTGCCTACACAACCGCGCCGGAGACGCCGATCAAACATTTTCGTGTCGAGAAGGTCGAATCGCTCTCCTTTGAGGACGCCTGGTTCGACACGGTCTTGGGGATCGCTGTGCTGCATTTCGCGGAGAACGAGACCCATTTCAAGAAAATGCTGCGTGAGATGTGGCGCGTGCTGAAAGTAGGTGGTTTCTTTTTCGCTCGCCTCGCTTCGACAATCGGTCTGGAGGATCGCGTGGAGCCCTTGGGCGATCGGCGATACCGTTTGCCGGACGGTACGGAGCGATTTCTTGTGGATGAGGGTATGCTAATCAAGATCAGCCGAAGTCTGGGGGGTGAGTTTGTGGAACCGCTCAAGACGGTCAATGTGCAGAACGAGCGCTGCATGACAACGTGGTGTCTGCGTAAAGTGGGTTAGAGAGGAATCGTGAGAAAATGAAGCATGCCGAATTCTGTCATGGAAGTCCACGTGGATGGCCTCGCCGTTGGATTGCGCTCTGCTCTACCGTATTCTGCTTTGCGCTCATGACTAGCCTCAATCCCTCCGCCGCGACGATTCCCAGCAAGACGGTTGTCTTGACCCTTGACGATGCGGTGAAATCTCACCGGACGTTCGTCGCGCCGCTTTTGAAAGAACTGGGGTTCGGCGCGACGTTCTTCATTACGCATAAATGGATGGACGATGAAGAGAATTTCTTGACTTGGGAAGAGGTCGCCGAAATCCACGAGCTGGGATTCGAGATCGGTAACCACACATGGACGCATCCGAACTTGGCGGCACCGCGAAGCGCGTTGCGCCTCCCGGCGGAGTTGGGACTCGTCGAATACGAACTGAACCGCGTGGGAGTGCCGAGGCCGATCAGTTTTGCCTATACGGGGAATGGGTTTGGGCCGGAAGCGGTTCGGGAACTCCAAGCGGGGGGCTACCGATACGCGCGGCGCGGTATGCAGCCGGAAATACCGTACGGAAAGATGAAGATCGGTCCGGCCTTCGATCCGAAGAAACACCATCCCTTACTGATCCCGACCACAGCGGACGCCTACCCGGATTGGACGTTCGAGCATCTCAAGCGAGTCCTGGAAGAGGCGGTTGAAGGGAAGGCCGTCGTGCTGCAGTTTCACGGCGTTCCCGATGTGGCCCATCCGTGGGTGCATACGCCGCCGGAACGCTTCCGGGAATATATGCAATATCTGAAGGCGGAAGGCTATCGCGTCATCGCCATGCGCGACCTGGAACCCTACGTGTCGCTGGAGAATCCGCCGGACGATCCGATGCTCGACGTTCGGTATCCCGAACCGGAGGACGGCAAACTGGTCTTGCCGACCGAGATGGAGGCGACGCAGGCGAACCCCAAGTTTTGGCTCGGGAATATGCTGATCGACCACGGGTACAGCTGGACCGAGGCCGCCGATGCGATCGGCTGGGACGAGGCGGCGGCACGGCGGAGGGCGGCGTTACTCGGCATCGATCCGAAACAGTCCGCGAAGTCCGCTTCCGGCGAGACGATTCGTGTCCGTCCGTATCCCGGTGGGCGGCACCCGCGGATTGGCTTTCTGGAGGGTGCGATCAACCCACAACGCGGTACGAAAGTGAGCGTCTTCTCGCCTTGGAACCCCGAAGAGTATCTGCTGATCGATCTTCCCGAAGCGATCTGGAACGACGGGAAACTGCTCTATTTGGCCCATACCCATATTCCGACGATCTGGTCGGACGAAGATGTCTGGATCGAGAATGTCGACTGGGTTTGCGAGACTGATGGAAGTTTGAGCCATCGATGGGAATTGCCCAACGGAGTTGTGTTCGGGGCAACGGTGCGACCCGCCAAGGAACAGGTCGACATGGAGATGTGGCTGAAGAACGGTTCTGAGGAAGCGTTGACGGGGATGCGTACCCAGATCTGCATCATGCTGAAAGGCGCCGGGGAGATGGCCGCGCAGACCAACGAGAACAAACGTCTCGATTCACCGGTGGCCGCTGTCCAGTGTTCGTCTTCGAACCGGTGGGTGCTGACGGCGTGGACGCCCCAAGGGAAAGCGTGGGGGAATGCGAGCTGCCCGTGTCTGCATTCGGATCCGATCTTTCCCGATTGCCCGCCTGGGGAGACCGTGCGCCTCTCCGGCCGAGTCTGGTTCTATGAAGGCCAGGCGATCGACGGGGAGATCGAGCGGGGGAAGCGAGAGTTTAGATGAATTTCGTGTAATCGAAGTTTTCCAGTTTGCCTTCGAAGAAGATCAGTTTCCCGTGGATCGACGCCTTCTCATCGGGCTCGAGGTCTTTGAAGTAAGGATCGGCGTGCACGCATGGGTGGCCCCCATTCGCAACCATGGAGAGCGTGCTTTCCTTCCAGGTCATGGCCACGAGCCGTTCGGCCTGATTGGATAGCGTGACCGCGACCGGCAGGTCGGCGGGCCGGTGGCTTCGCGTGCGCCAACCGACGCCGTACCGGCTGTCCTTCTTCTCGTGTTTCGAGGCATTCACGATGGATATCCATCCCTTGTCGGGTGTGTGGACGAACTTGTTTTCCGATGTGTATTCGGCGAACTCCTTGATGCCGCGCAAGAATGCGCAGGTCTGTAGCGAGATATCGGTGAGTTCTTCTTTACTGCCGTTGTGGATGTGGAGTTCGAGGTCGACCGTGGAGCCTTTGCCCTCGGTGACACTTCCGCCGAACCCTATGCCGTTGGGAAGAACCCGCTCGAAGGTCACTCCGTTGGGGAGGACCTTCCACGGAACTTCCGGTAGATTGTGGAAGACGGTCGGGATTGATGGATTGATGTGGCTCAAGTAAAGAAGCCCTTGGCTGGTGAAGATGGCCTCGGGGAAGTCCATCCATATATAATCTTGACTCGGCCAGCTGGGGCTGACCCAAGCGATGTGCTCCCAAGGATAATGAGGCCGCCATTTTCCCGGAAAAATGCGGGTGCCGGTGGCTTGGGTGTCGTATTCAGCGTTGGCTGATTTCTTGGAGCCGGGGGCACTCTTCTTCGACTTCTCCTGTGCGTAGGCGTCGCTGACTCCCCCAGCGGCGATTGCGGCTACAGCGGTTTGCAGAAACGCGCGGCGGGCGGGTTTCTGAGAAGCGGTTTCTCGGTTGGGACGACTCATGATCTGCTCTCCTGTCAGTCTCGTCTGAAATCGTGGCGGCACACGGTCTCATCTTACGCGCCAGACTTATTGCGCGCGCATTCTACGCGCATTCTACGCGCATTCTACGCGCATTTCCGCCGTCCCACTACCTCTCGCACTCACTCGCCTTCAAGATGCCCCGGATCATGCGTATGATGGCCGAACCCGTTGGAGAGAGATCATGTTTGGAATCGAAATGCCTATTCACTCCGTATCGAGAAAAGACGCCTTCACCCTGATCGAACTGCTGATTGTGGTTGCGATCATCGGAATCTTAGCCGCTATCGCGGTCCCGAATTTCTTGAACGCGCAGATTCGTGCGAAGATCGCTTCTTGTGAAGGCGACCAACGCTCGTTGGCGACGGCGCTGGAATCGTACCGGATGGATAACAATATGTATCCGCCCACGCCCAACACGGCCGCGAATCTGCGTTTTGCGCGTCTGGCGAAACTGACCTCGCCGGTCGCCTATATGACCACGGTTCTAATCGACCCGTTTCTCGGCAAGGTTTTCTCGGCCGTGGAAGAACGGGCGTATCCGTTCTGGGATCCCAAGACCGCGGACGGTGCGAAAGACGCGAACTCGTTCAGGGAACTGCCCTACGAAGGTTCTCGCAAGGGGCGCTGGGTGCTGCACGGGACCGGCCCCGACCAGGACTACGAGCCGGATACGGGGATGGGTGGGCAAGGGTTTATCGTGATCTATGAATCCAGCAACGGGATGTTGAGCGAAGGCGATATCGACCGCTTCGGTCCGTAAGAACATCACTCGAAGTCAAACAAGAGAACGGCGCGGCAGGATCTATCCCACCGCGCCGTTTTTCTGTCAATTCTAGGATTGTGATGGCAACACACAAACCATCTAGCGTATTCGTGACCTGTTTTGAGGTTACGATTTCGCGGCTGCGATTTCACCCAAGGCGCGCTTGGCCGCATCACGCACATCCGCGCTGTCGCTCTTGGCGGCAGCTTTCAACGCGGGAACGGCTTTCTTGTTGCCTCGCATGCCGAGGGTTTGAATCACGACGATCTGCTTGTTGGGGCAGCAGAGGTCGTCCAGTTCGTTGGCGAGGGTTTCAATGACATCCGTTCCCGGCATCTCTTGCGCGGTTCGGACTGCCGCATCCACCAGGACGAAATCGTCGCCACGAAGGGCTTCCTGGAGGAGCTTTAGACCGCTGCCCTTGCGAGTCAGCACCGCACCGCGTAACGCTCCGGCGCGGACCTGGTGCGGTCCATCGACTTTGCGCAAGCGATCGTAGGCGGCCCGGGCCGAACGTTTGCGGCCTTCCTTGGCCAACGCTTCGGCGCAACGGAAAAGGCCTTCGCAGAACGCGAGCTGATTCTCTTTCGAGACACGGCCTAACGCCTTATCCAACGCTTTCGCGGCGGCGGCGCTGCCGATGCTACCGAGAGCCCGTGCGGCGGCCTGAGCCACAAGCGAGTCTGAGTTATTTAGCAGTTTGGTCAGGGGTCTGACCGCTTTACCATCGCGGCGGACGCCGAGACTGCCAATGACGCCGGTCAACAGCCTGCCTTTCAGCGTTCCGAGGGCATCCCGCAACGCTTCGTCGACGGCATTGTCGGGAATGGTCTCGAGCCCGTAGCGGGCCATGTGTGCGTCTTCTTCATTGCCGAGCATCGCGACGAGCGGGGCAATGGCGTTCTTGGTTCCGCAGCGCGCCAGAAGTCGGCAGGCGTCGGCCTTCTCTTTTCGTGACGAGTTCGCTTTGAGAACGGCGATCAACTCTGCCTCTTGTGCATTCGCGGTGTTCATTCCAGACGACGCGGCGATGAGGGAGGCATTCGTTTCTATATTTGGCATAATAAGTTCTCCTTCCGGGCCGAGCCGGGTGTTAGATGATGTAGGGTTCCCGCATGGCGCGCGAACGGAGCCTGTTGGCTTCGGGGTCGTCGATAAACTCTTCCTTCACCGGATCGTATTTCATGTCCCGTTTGAGCCACATGCAGATGTTGGCGCCGTGGACCGTGCTCATCGTGCGGTGCATGACGACCGGGTTGGCGACGGTTTGCCGGCGGGATTTGACGCAATCGAAGAAATCGCGTACGTGGTTGACCTGGCCACCGAGTTTGGGATCGACCGGGCGCTGGGTGCGCTCAACGTAGTCGCTGACGATCTTGTCGTATTCTTTGAGAAGCGCGGTGTTGGAGAGATCGGGTCTGTCGTACCCGTCGGCTGTCGCGACCCAACCTTCGCTGCCCTCGTAGCGGACACCGCAGGATCCCTTCCAGCCCTCGAGCTGCAGGACCATGTCGATGCCGTTGGCGAACTTGACGACCATGCCATCGCCGGTCTTGTTCTCAACGTAGCCATACGAGATGGCGGATGTCTCTCCGGCACCGAGGGCCACCTGAGCCTGGGCGAAAGTGTGCGCGCCCCACTCGCCAATGCAACTGGTGTGGAAGTCGTAATGACCGCGCCATCCACCTTTAACGTACTTCTCGTTGTACGGTCTCCAGGGGCACGGGCCGAGCCATGCATCCCAGTCGACGTCTCCGCTGGGGGGTAACTTCTCTTCGGGTAACCAGTCGTGCCTCATCTCCGCAGCATCCCAGGGGGCGATGTGGGCGCGGGTGGTGGTCACCTCGCCGAGCCGACCGGTGCGCAAGAGCTCATTGGCAAAGACGAAGTTGCCCTGGTTGAGCCTTTGTGTACCTGTCTGATAGACGCGTCCGTAGCGTGCAGCGGTCTCAACGACTGCTTGGCCCTCCGCGACGGTCATGCAGGAGGGTTTCTCCGAGTAGACGTCTTTTCCGGCGCGCATGGCCAGGATGGACGCGAGGGCGTGCCAACGGTCGCCGGTGGCGATCAAGAGTGCGTCGATGTCGGTGCGCTCGGCCAGGAATTCGCCCATCTCCGGGTACATCTTGCAGTCGGTGTTGTCGTTGTGGTCGTCGACGATCGCTTTGACTCTCGCACGCCGTTCCAACTGGGCATCGCAGATCGCGACGCACTGCACGTCAGGTTGACGTAGCATCGTCGTGAGATCGGACCTTCCACGGCCGCCGATGCCGAGACCGGCGAGGACGATTTTCTCGCTGGGCGGAACCGCGCCATTCAGACCGAGTACGGAGGACGGGATGACGGCAGGCGCCATCAGGACCGCCCCGGTTTTTGCTGTTGTCTCCATAAACCGACGCCGGTTCAGCTGCGCTGATTGGGAGTCGCTTTTTGGATGTTTTGGTTTAACCATTGTGTTGCCTCCATTCAAATTGCTATCGGGCACCCCATGTTTTAGCCTAATCTGCCCCGTTCGTCGATGTTCACGATTCGAGCCGGGCGCACGGATGGCCGCCCGGTTCTGGGGGGCCGAGAGGTGCCTGCGCGCGGTTTCTATATCCTCCAGGGCGAACGCTTGGGGATCGAAAGCATCCGATTGGCCTCATCGTCGTTGGTGAAGCGTTCCTGTACCGGATCCCAGACCAGCCGTCGCTTGAGTTTCTGCGCGATTCCGCCCAGGAGCAGGGCGCTGGCGGCGCGGTGAGCGGTTTCGACATTGCAGATGGTCAGTTTTCGTGTCTTGACACACTCGAGGAAGTTGCCGGAATGGCTGTCGCTTCTGTAGACGCGGCGATCGTTGGGCCCGAGAGGTTTCTGGAGAATAGCCTCCGGGTCGCTGACGAGATGCTCGCGATCGACGGCGATCTTGCCTTCGGAGCCGATGTACCAGCCGCCGCCGGTTTCGCCGATCTTCTCGTCCCCGTATGGACGGCCATAGACGGTGACGCCGTTGGCATAGCGGTAGACAGCCCTGCCTCCGTCATCTACGTCGATCTCGATGGGGCCTGTGCGGTCGGCGTCGAGAATCCATTGGACGATATCGTAGTGGTGTTGCCCCCAGTTGATGCCCCCGAATCCGAACAGGTGCGCGCCCGCATTCCCCCAATACGGCATCCTGGGCGCCGGGCCGAGCCATAGGTCCCAATCGAGTTCGTCGGGCACGGGGACTGTATCCCCGGGTTTCACCGACCAGTCGACCCCGCCGCCTTCTCTGTATGTGTAGACCTCTTGGAGCTTGCCGATGCGACCGTTGCGGATCATTTCGCAGGCGATGCGGAACTTGGCATCGTATTCCGAACGCTGTTGGGTCCCGGCTTGGAAGACGCGCTTGTTCTCGAGGACCGCCTTCACGACGGCTTTGCTCTCTTGGATCGTGCCCGCGGTCGGTTTTTCGCAGTAGACGTCTTTCCCCGCCTTGGCGGCCATCACGGACATCGTGGCGTGCCAGTGGATCGGTGTGGCGACCAAGACCGCGTCGATATCGTCGCGGATGAGAATGTCGCGGAAATCTTTGTAGACTTTGACGCCCTTGTATCCGCTTGTCCCGGCTTTCTTGGCATAGGTGCGGTTCAACTCCTGCCGAGCTTTCTCTCGCTTGCTTCTGCGGACATCGCAGAGCGCGAGCACCTGGACGTCTTCTCTCGCGGAGTACCCGCCGGGGAGATAGGTCCAGGCCCGGCCAAAGAGGTGGCCATCACCCATGGTGCCCATTCCGAGGAACGCCATTCCGATTCGTTCGCTGGGTGCGACCGCTCCCTCTTTGCCCAACGCCCTGGCGGGGACGATCAGGGGTGCGGCGAGCGCGGCCCCGAGTATGCTTGTGCCGTTTTGAAGAAACCGACGGCGCGTTGTTTTGCTGGCCTTGTTCATTGGCTACGTGTCTCCTTTTTCGTGTTCGTCCCGCCGCGTTGCTGTCACGCGCGACTTCCTACCCATCGGGTAGCGTATCACGGGGGCGAGGGATGTGCGATGTCTTGGAATTGGGCGGTTTTCGACTCCGCGTTGCGTTGTTAGTGTCAAATTGTAAGGTGTATGTTATATTAGAGTAGATTGGAAAGAGGGTTGGATTATGAAATCGATTGATTTGCGTTTGATTATCCCGTTTGGCATTCTCGCTCTCCCGTGTATGGCCTATCCCGCAACGATTTATGTTCCCGGGGATATCGCTTCGGTCACGGAGGCGATCGAAGCCGCAGCGAGCGGAGATACGATTCAGCTTACCGAGACGACTGTGTTCGTTGGCCAGCCATTGGAAGTCAAGGACAAGAATCTTGTTATCCGGGGACCTTCGAAGGAGAACCGAGTCCTGCTGGAGTTTAATACTGGCAGCCGGCCTCCCATCTCCTTCAGCTCAGAACCTGCAGATCAGACGCTGCTTGTGGAGAACGCTGACGTAACGCTGCAATACATACAAGTCGACACGCCATCCGCGAGTCGGCTTGTCAGCACTTCTTTGGTTTATCGAACAGGCTGGCCAATTCAGGTCGTATCTGGATCGTTGGTGATCGAGGACTGCGTTTTGCATTGCTCGATTCTGGCGAGCGCTCCACTGCGGATCGAACGGAGCCAGATTGTCGGCTACTCGGAGCGTACCAATCCAAATCCTCCGTATCCGGCTGGGGACGACGACCGACCCGCCGTGTCGATCGTAGGACCGATGAGCGGTGAGATCGTCCTGCTCGATTCGACTCTCACTGGCGATCATTGCGCGGGATTGGCGTTGCGGGACCTGTCCGGTGTCGTGGTTCGCGCCGAGAACTGCCAGATTGCGGGGGGGATGCCGAGCGGTCCCCGTCGGGTTAGGGGTGTTTCAGGCTCTGCGGGTATGACAGTCTCAAACTGCCAACAGACGCGTTTGGAGATGACGGGGAGTTCGGTCATCGGATCGGAAGGCGGGTGGGGTGGGTGCTGCATACCATACGCGTACCAACGCGGTGGAAATGGTGGGAACGGTCTCGATGTGGCGGATTCGACGCTCACGCTGTGGGGTGGCGAATTCCGGGGAGGTCTCGGTGGTGAGGGGCGCATTCACCTTGAGTCCTCCAGGCCGGTTTTTTACAAAGCGGGGATCGGGGGGAATGGACTGGCTTTGCAGAACTCGCATGTGAACGTTGGGGAAGCGGTCTTTCTGCCCGGTGACGGTCATGAGCTGTTGGGCGGGTACATACACGATGTCTATACCGAAATACCTGGCGGGGTGCCCGGCGAAGCGGTGGTTTTGGATGAGAGTTCGACGCTAACGTATGATTCCGGTGTTGGGGAATGGTTGCGGTATCGCGGTGCGATCCGGGAGTGAGTTTCGCGTGTTGGGATTGGTTGCGGTATGCTCCCGCGCCCCTCGCTGTGTTTCTTTCTTGAAAGCGATGAAAATAGAGCCTGACGGCTCCATTTCACTCGGGAACCCGGGATTCGGGTACCGGACAGTTTCACGTGGACCTCATACGGATTAGGGATAGGTGCGGTGGAGGCGCAGTCCCAAATCTCGGAAGCGGTAGTCGGGGCTGATGGCGGCGCGGTGCGCGGAGCGGGCGTAGCCGGAATAAAGCCGCCACGAGCCACCACGAAGAACTTTTCTGTCGTTCAGCGCAGGTTTGGACGTTTGCTTCGTCCGCTTTTGAGGATCGATCCGCGGCGCGGCGGTGTAAGGTCGATAGGTGTCCCAACACCATTCCCAGATGTTGCCGCCCATATCGTACAGCCCCCAAGGATTGGGACGCTGCCGTCCAGCATCGTGGGCGCGCCCGCCGGAACTGCCATCGTACCAGACGTAACGGTCGATCTCCTTGCCGGTGGAGTCTTCGCCCCAGAAGTAGGGTGTCTGGGATCCGGCGCGGCAGGCGTACTCCCACTCCGCTTCTAACGGTAGACGGAACGTTCCCATATTTAACGTATTCATGCGTGATGCGAAGTCTTGGCACATCCTCCAGGTGACACCCTCCACCGGCCGCCCTGGATGGCCTGTGAACCGAGACGGGTTCGACCCCATCACCGCCATCCACTGAGCCTGGGTCACTTCAAACATGCCGAGGTAGAACGGTTCACTGAAGATGACCTCATGTCCCGGTCCCTCATCCTCATTACGCCCCGGTTCGTCTTCGGGACTCCCCATCCAAAACCGTCCGGCGGGGATCTTGCAGAACTTTACCTCCACATCGCCGGGCAAGGTCAATGCAAGAACCTCTTCGTCCCGCGTTCCAGATGCGGTGCTGCGATTCACGAGTTCGATCTGCCGCCGGGTACGCTCGGCGGATTTGTAATCTCGGTCAAAACGGTCTTCACTGGCCCGGAGATGGGCTTCGAGTTCTTCCTTGGGCGCGTCCTTCAACGCGGGATCGAGTTCTTCATTCAAAAGTATCCGGTCGACGAGCTCGGCGCGGGCAAACGCGTTTTCACCCCGTACGACGCGCGCTGTCGGACCGCTGGGCCTGCCCGTAAAGGTGAATGAATCGCCATCACGGACCTCGAGCGTGCGCTGGGGAAGTTTTAGGCGGAGAGTTCTTTGGGCCGCCTCATTGGCTCCTCGGTGTGCGGTGCATTCGGCCCGGACGGCGGTTCCTTTGCGCTCGATATCAAAATCGAATCTCCAGCCGCGAAAGCGGAAGTTCTCAACGGAAGCCCGCTCCATCTCCATCGGAAGCGAAGGTGCGAGTGCAAGGTCCGCTCCGGAAACTTCGGGGTCCACACCCAAAAGAAGCAAGATCGCGCCGGTTAGCAGCTCGCCATGCGACCAGGTCAGGAAACGAGTGCTCGCGCCGGGGCGGCCATCCAGACTCCAATACTCAGGCAGAATGTACATGGCCTCAGTGCGGTCGTAGCCGTGTTTACGAATAATGCCGGACAGAAGATAGCGCCAGGCGCGGTCGCTGCGTCCGCGTAACCATTCGACCTGCGCCGCCCAGGCGGTCGAGATGGGCCAGACATACCACTCGCCCTTTGCGTAGTGCCTTGAATCGAGATTGCCATCGAAACGAGATATGGCGCGATCGGGCTGTTCGAGCACGCGATGTATCCAGGCTTGGGTGGCGGCGAAGCGAGGATCGTCGACCGCGACGACGCCGAGACCGCGTCCGAATATCTCCAGGCGCGCGAGCATGAGCATGCCGGAATCGACACGCTCGTCACGCATGGAACCGGCAGCGGCTTCGTTCGGTTCAGGCGGGTGAATCTCATCCGCGCGGCCCGCTAAGGGAATGAAACGTTGGGTCTCTTCATCGTACGCCGTCTCTAGAATCGCACGGCGTAAGGTCTCCGCACTCTGTGACCAGCGGAACGCCGCTGTCCGGTGACCGAGTCTACCGGCGATCTTGGAGGCGGCGCGTAGCCCGGCATGGACTTCGGCGTTGGGCCAGGAAGTCTTGCTGGGTATTTGACATATCCACTCTTCAGCGGTGTGGATCATTCCCTCGCGCTGGACACGCTCGGTGTAGTACTCCGCATAATGCTGGACATAAGGATAGGTTTCGCGCAAGAACTCCTCCCCATTCAGCCGTAAGCGCGAGAAGTACCAGAGGCCCACAATGGCGATGGCCGGTTGCTGGGCTTCGTTCTCACCGCCAAACGAAAACCCACGATCCTGTATCCAGTAGTTGAAAAGTGCGTCGAGGCCTTCATGGTTGCCCGCGAGCCCATCGCCCAACGCGGCATAGACCCCGTCGCGGATCCATGTGCCTTTGTAGAACGGGCCATCCGGACCCGCGATCAAGACGCCGTTGGGAAAACGGTTGGCTTCGATGGCATCCATGCTGGCTTCCAGCATTTCGTCAAAGTCGCGGACTCCGGTACGAATGCGGATACGATGGGCTTGGTCCGGTTGTTCCCGCTCTGTCTGTTGGAGCCATTTCCGTGCGAGTGGAATGTCTCCGCCTCCCGTGGGAACCTTCTCCGCAGTCTTTAGGCAGACGACGACCTCGGAGGCGTTCTTCATCTCCCGTGCGAAGCGCGAGGGACTGACCGGGCTCGGCACGAAATGTCCGGTGGGGGCTGTGGCGATCCATAACGGTCCCCAGCCGCCGGTCGCGATCTCGGTCAATCCAAGCGCGTCATTCGATTCGAGGTTGGGATTGGGGACGTTCAAGAGATCGACATTGAAGCGGAAATCGTGGGGCTGCGTGAAGGTGTACCTAACCACGATCGGGCCATCGGCCGCCGAGCGGTCGGCGGTCATGCGGACGGTGACGCCCTCTTCGGTGTTGACGAGGTTGAGATAGCCCGGGCGGGAGCCTTCGCGTGTGTAGTCGAGCGAGCGTAAGTCCAGCCAACCGACACCTTGGCGAATCGAACCATGCAGCGACACCCTCAACGGGGAGGGGATCAGTCCGCTCTTGGCACCCCCGACATTGGGCGGCCCGGTCCAGAGTTCGCAGATTTCCCCGTCGGTGTTGACCATGGACCATAACGAGGGACTGGAAACGATCGTGGAGAACTCCGTCGCGGGTGCCGAAATCGCGGCCAGCGAACCGACGAGCGCGCATAGAATAGTCATGTTTCGTAGACGTTTGGTCGAATTTATCTGGAGTTGCATCACCACGACCTCATCTGGTTTTCCTCATGGAGAAAAAGGAATCACAGTGTAGACGCGTGGAGTGCGTCGCGCGAGGCGATTTGACATCGGCTGGCTTGCGAGCGACAATGGCCGGGCTATCGGGAGGGCGTTCCAGGTGCCGAGTTCCTGGATATCTCGGAAAGAGAGTGTGACGATGAAAGCGGTTTCGCGGCTCCTTACGTTGGTTCTGACGATTGTTTTATCCCACGCGTGGACGGGCGGTCCCGCCTGTCAACAACAAGGCGGATCGATGAGTTCGAAAATGACACAAGAAGACCAAGCCAAGAGTCTGCGTGTGGCGACAGCGCAAATCCCCGTTTCGCGGGATATCTCTACCAATGTGGAGACGATTTTCCGTGCGATTGATAAGGCCATCGTCGAGAAGGCGGATGTGTTGCTGACTCCGGAAGGATCGCTGAGCGGTTATACGCACGAATTCGATCGGGCGAGTGCTACGAAAGCTCTGGAACAAGTGGTGGCGAAGGCAAGCGGGGCCGGGTTGGCGCTGGCGTTAGGCACCTGTTTCGTGGAGCCCAGCGACGGGCGCTGCTATAACCAAATCCGGTTCTACGACGGTCAAGGGGAATTTCTCGGGTTCCACAGCAAGACGCTTCTGTGTGGCTCGATGACGGACGATCCGCCCCAAGGCGAGATCCTCCATTACGCGATCCAGCCGCTACGCACGTATACGCTCAACGGGATCACCATCGGCGGATTGATCTGTAACGATATGTGGGGCAATCCGGGTTGCACGCCGATGGATGAACCGCACCTCAGCCAGGAACTGTCCGAGAGGGGTGCGAAGATCATCTTTCAAGCGATCAACGGAGGCCGTAACGGCGGCCAATGGTCGGAAGAGGTCTATTGGCCGTTTCACGAAACCAATATGCGGATTCGAGCCAACACCGGCAATGTCTGGATCGTGACGGCCGATAACTGCGCTCCGACCGATATCCCTTGCTCCGCCCCGAGCGGTGTTCTTCAGCCGGATGGGAACTGGGCGGCGAAAGCACCCCGGCAAGGCGAACACGTGGTGGTGTATACCATCGAACTGAAGTAGCCGAACAACTGTTTTTGTTGTGCAGAGCAACCGCGACGCTGTCGCTGTCAGCAAGAGGCGGCGAATAGGAGACGACACCATGCGACACACCCTATCCCCTCATGTGCGCCGCAAGGTAAGGCGAAAAAGAGTGGTCCTGAGCGCTTTGATCCTACTGGCCATGGCCTCCCTGGTTGCGGGAAGCGTTCTGTATGGCAAGTTGGAGAATATCCTACCCATCTATTCACAACTCAGCAGGACACGGGTGGGTGCGGCTGTCTCGCAGCAGCCTGAGACGCAACGTACCGCAGAGTATGTCGGTTCGCAGGGATGCGTGGATTGCCACGCGGAAGAATGGGAGCAATGGCGGGCTTCCTACCACACCAAGATGATTCAAGCGGTGAAACAGGATCCTAGTGCGATTGTCGGGGATTTTTCCACCCTCCCAGCGGATGCGGATTTCTCTCTGCAGGAAGTTGTCTACACGATTGGCGGGAAGTTCAAACAGCGGTAT